>NZ_JAWDJM010000176.1:0-13686 GCF_032465715.1 Paraclostridium sp. MRS3W1
ATATTGATATAACTAAGTTCCATAAGTTATCAATAGATTTTTAGTAACCATAATTTCCTTAAGCGCAAAAAAAAAGAAAAGTATAAATACTTTTCTTTTTCAGTAAATTTAATACAAATCTTCTTTATCATCGTTTTTTGACTTTTTATCGTCATATAAATAGTAAATACCTAAAGTAATAATACAAATTACTAAACTCCACAATATAACTGATATAAACATTCATGTCACCTCTAATGTTGTGGTTTACTATTTATATATAATATTATTTTTTATGAATTAATGTTACTACTACTTTCATTTTTTCTTATTTTTTTCATTTTATAATGGTATCTAATTGTAAAAATTCCACAAAATAATAATATAAAGTAATATATAAATATTCCATATAAAAATACAGAATATCCTAATAATTCTTTAGGAATTACATCTTTAAATATAGTAAAAAATGCAATTTCATTAGCCCCTACATTTCCAGGTGTTGGAACAGGAGATACAGCCATATATAAAAAAGCCTGTAATGTTAACATATGTCCATATGACTGAGAATTCAAACTTAATGATCTGTATATACAATAAGCTATACTAAAATACAAAGTCAGTTGAACTATCGTAAAAAGTAAAGATTTTATTAATGACTTTTTATCATTTAAAAATAGCTTAATTGAATAATTATACTCATCAATAAATTTATTTATACTTTCTTGCTTATCTTCTAATTTTTTAAATACTTTTATCTTTTTTAATATATTTAATGCTATATTTACTATTTTCTTAGTTTTTTTAGGACTATATATTATTAAAATCCCAAAGCTCAATGCAAATATATTCATAATCATACCAGTTGCAACTAATATAATTATAGAGTTTAGCTCTCTTTCTAAATATATATAATGATTAAACAACAATATCCCACAATATAGAGTAACTACAGTTTGAAATATAACAGTCTTATTTGCTATAACTGCAGTAGCTTTGCTTACAGGAACCTTTGATTTTGTCAAAGCATAAATTTGCATCGGTTGGCTTCCTGAAGCTAACGGTGTTACTAAGTTATAATACAAACCCATTGTTCCTATATTAAATCCCAACGACTTAATTTTCGTTTTATGAATTGAATTTAATATTATCTTTAGTATATAAGCTTCTAATATTATATACATTATTATGCATAAAAATCCTAATGCTATATATTTTAAATTTATAATTTTAATAATTTTAGATAAAACATTTATATTTAGAGTCGTACACACCAAATATGTAGTCAATGCAATTAAAAATAATAAAAAGGTATACTGTAATATATCTTTTTGTCTTTTAGTTAATATGTCCATAACATTTCTCCTAATCGATTTTACCCATCCTTTTATAAGTATACTATTTTTTACTTTTATTTCAATAGTTTTAATTTTTAGCGTAAAAAATAAGAGCAGATATCTGCTCTTATTTTAACATCTATTTAATTTTTTCAGCAGGTTTATATTCTACACCTTTAGTGTCAACTCTTATGCTCTCTATAACAACATTTTTCTTAGGCTTATCATTAGAACCTACCTCTACATTATTTATTTTGTCTACAACATCCATTCCTTTTATTACTTTTCCAAAAGCAGCATATTGCTTGTCTAAGTTTTTTGCATCTTTTGTAACTATGAAAAACTGACTTCCAGCTGAATCCGGTTGTTGACTTCTAGCCATAGATAATACACCTTTTTCATGTTTTATATCATTTTTAAATCCATTGTCATCAAATTCTCCTTTTATAGAGTATCCAGGTCCTCCTGTACCACTACCTTCTGGATCTCCACCTTGTATAACAAAGTCTTTTACTACTCTATGGAAAATAAGTCCATCATAAAACTTATTATTAGCAAGTTCTATAAAGTTATTAACTGTGTTTGGAGCTAAGTGTGGGTATAATTCAGCTTCTATAGTTCCATAATCTTTAACTTTTATAGTCGCTATTGGTAGCTCTTTTGGTGGATCAATTGGTTTGTTAGTATATTCTTTTTCTTCTCCACTCTTTTTAGAACATCCAATCATTAATCCTAAACACAGTACTGATACTAGTAATATTATTTTTCTAGTTATTTTTTTCATCTAAATCCCCCTCTATATTTTCATTAAGTTAGCTATATAATCAAACAATTTGTTTATAGGATTAAAAATAAAATTATATATATAATTTACAAAATCTCCTGACAATAAAATCATTATTAATATAGGACTTAATATTATACCAAGATTAGAAAATAAGCTAATATTCCAGCTTGGTATAAAATGTATTACTATAACAATTAAATATATATGAAATACATATATATTCATAGTATTTTTACCATATTTGCTATACCAAAACTTTCTATTTGGAACTACATTTACAATACCTATACTAAGTATTATAGATCCTAAATAAAGTAAGCTTCTTCCTATTAAACCTTGTATCATATTTAGTTGATTGGTCTTATATGCATATGAATTATATAAGAACTTATAACCTACTACATCATACTTTGATATGTATATTGCAATTAAAATAAAAACTATTACTATAAAATAACCAATTCCTTTGCTCATATTGTTTATTTTATTAAGTTTTGTTGAATCTGTATAGTACCCCATAAGAAAAAACGGTAAAAATGCTATAGTTCTAGATATTGATAAAAAATTTTGTCCCATACTATCAAGCCCAATTAACAGTCCTAGCGCAAAACTTATAGGAACTATCCATTTTACTTTTGTTAAGTATTTAATGGATATCCTCCAAAAAAATAAGCTCAATAAATACCATAATGTCCATCCAGGATAAAATATAGAAAACATATTTTTACCTGTAACTATATAAGCTCCAATGTACCAAATTATATCAAAGAAAATATATGGTATTAAAAGCTTTTTAATCAAAACCAAATTTGACTTAACACCTTTTTTAGATAGATATCCAGATATAAATATAAATAAAGGCATATGAAATATATATATATACATATACATGCTTTTTAATGTATCATCTTGATTTATATAATATTCTATTGTATGCCCAAATACAACTGCAAACATTAAAATAACTTTAAGATTATCAATTAGATAATCTCTTTTTTCAATATTGCTACCTTTTTCCAATTCATGATCCTCTTTTCATTAGTTTAAGAAGTCTAAAATAACCTTTGAATCTTTTTTCCCATTTCCTCTTGCTATATTCAGTATATTGCTATGATACATATTATCTAAAATAATCAATTTTGCTAGTTTTGATTTATTAACCTTATTTAATTTATCAACGAAGCTTATCGAACATTCAGGATTTATCAATGAGTCCAACTTGCCATGTATACAAAGTACCGGTATATCTTCATTTCCTTTTATCAAGTTGATAGGGTTTACTTTATCTATATTCTGTCCTTTTGCATAATTTTTAATAATTGATTTTGCATATTTTCTAGTACATGCTCTAAAATTTAGCACTCCAGATATAGATATGAATTTTTTAAATACATGTTTGTCTATTCCATACTTTTTATGAAAATAATTATTGAAAACTAGATTAGCTGCTAATTCTCCTCCCGCTGAATAACCCATAACATAAACTTTATTCCTATCACCCATAACTCTTTCATTGCTTAGGAAATGTTTAAATCCGTTAAATATATCATCTATCTGTGTTGGATATGTAAATTTAGGAACAAGTCTATATGAAATTAAAACTACATTAAATCCCTTTTTATTAAAGTATTTACCTATATAAGAATATCTCTTTGGACTTCCATGCCACCAACTTCCTCCATGAACAAAAAATATTATAGGGCTTTTATCATCAAAGTTAAAAAACTTATAATATTGTTTTTTATGATTTCCATAACTAGCGTCATAACTTTGTATATTAGAATCTTTAATATTTGCAGTTACAATGTTATATACCAAAGGAACTTTAAGCATACTTTCTTTTAGTCTATTTTTGTTCATGTAATTTATCTCCTTATCTCTTTTAGTTAGAAGTACCTCAATAAAGTTTATTGAGGTACTTCCTAATTATTTGTTCATATAAGTTATTATATCTAAAGATTGTATAATTTCAATATCTGGTACATCCCCAATTAAATAAATTGTGTAAATTTTATTGTCTTTCAATTCAATTTTTTTACTTATTCTTATTCCATCATTACGTTCTTCCGATTCTACGTTACTTTCTTCTATTGTAAAATCATATACTCCTATAGGAACTTCTGCATAATTAGTTCTTTTTCCAAAAGGAATTTCATCTATCATTTTTACCCCATTTACTGTTAAATCTATCGGCTCTGTTGTAGGTGATAAATGTGCTATTCTAAATTTTGCATTAGACTCACAAGTTTTTTCATTTGGATCTTCAAAAACTGCAAGTAGCATAAGCTTTGGCATTATCCCTGTTATAACCAAAGTACCTACATTTCCACCTGCTATAGTTAACTCTTGTTCTAGTATTAACTTTTCACTATTTCCACATTCATATACTTTGACCGTATAATCCCCAGGAAATGTTGGTGTATATGGAACAAATTCTCTGTATCTAACATCAGAAAATACAAGTACGTCATTAATATATACATCAATTTTATCGCTATTTGCCGTAGCATTAAAAACTCTTATATATGATGCATCATTATTAACTCTTATTTTCATACATACCTCCCCCTTTAAGATATAACATAATTTATTATATGTCTTTTATACGACATATGACACTTCCACAATTAGCGTTTATTTTTTATTACCTGGGTAATAAAACCATTGTAATTGCTAGGGTTAGGGCGTTTTTTATCTTTTTTTATCATATCAATGTAAGCTTTTATATTCCATTTTGTCATCTGGTGTTGTATTTGCATTTAAAATAAAAAATCAGCATCACTCATGTCGTCATTAAACTTTCCCTTTGTTCAAAAAAACTTCCATTTCCCAAGATAAAATTACTTTATAGGCACATATTTCTTTGATTATTCTAGTTTTTGGATATAACATTACTTAAACGCAAAAAAACTTCTACAAATTTATACTTTGTAGAAGTTTAAAATATATAATATATTAATATTTCCTATTTAGCATCTTTATTTATTGATATTACTCTACTTTTTTTCTCACTGATTTTAGGTTTTTTCTCACATTCTTTACAACCTCTCAGCTTTTTCATAAAATTATCTACCATTTCAACTATATTGTATTTGTTTGCTAGTTCAAAGTTTTTGCAGTATTTAGCTTTAAAGAATATTTCGTCTGGTATCCCAGTTTTATATATGCCACATATTGGTTTTCCATTTTTGAATTGTACAAAATTCTTACTTTTTAGAGTATGCTTGCACTTATGACATTTTCTAGTTTTTAATCTACCCATATTCTCCCCCCTAAGCAAAGCTTTTCTTTTGCTTTATTTATATTTTACCATAAATATCAAAATTTATATACTTCTTAAGATATTTATTTAACATAATTTTCTAATTACTATCTTTTATAAGTTTTAACTAGTAAAAATACTTTTTAAAATGTTTATTGATTAGTCAATTTATTATTCTGTTTTATCCAATTTATAGTATCATTTATTACTTCATCTTTATTAATTTCATTTAACATCTCATGCCTTCCACCACTATACAATTTGAATTCAACATTTTCTATGCCTACTTTTTTATAATTCTCATATAACTTAGTTATACCTTTACCAAATTTGCCAACAGGATCTTTATCTCCTGCAAATATATATATAGGCAATTTAGAATTTATTTTTTTCAAATTATTTATGTTTCTAATTTCTTTGAATAGCTTAAATAAATCATAAAAATACCCATTACTAAAAACTACTCCACAATATTCATTTTCTATATATTTTTCAACTTCTTTAAAATCTCTACTAAGCCAGTCAAACTCTGATTTATTTGGTTTAAACTTTTTATTAAATCCTCCAAAAGCTAGTTTATCTATTAAATAAGCCTTTTTCTCTCTTCCTTGAATTTTGCTCATAACTTTAGCAACTAAAAATCCTAAATCAACTTCTATTCCATGTAACCCATTTGTACCAGATAGTATTACTCCATCTATGTCTTCGCTATAATCAATTATATACTTTTGAGCTGCAAATGATCCCATACTATGACTAAATAAGAATATAGGTAATCCATTATTTTCAGTTTTTATAATTTTAGTTAATTTGTTTAAATCTTTTACTATACAATGTATGCCATCCTTTTGTGCAAGTATTCCTATTCTATTTATATTTTCTGCACTTTTTCCATGCCCTCTATGATCATTTATGTAAACTATATAACCATTATCAGTCAAATAATTTGCAAATCTTTTATATCTACCAGCTTCTTCTGACATTCCATGTGAAATCTGAACAATTCCGTTTATGTTTTCTTTTTCTATTGGCTCATATTTATATACATATATGTCAGTATCTTCTTCCCCTTTAAATGTAAAATTACTTATTTTCATAAATCCCTCCACTATTACAATAATTTAAATTTTATGTATATTAAAATTATTTTATTATATTATATCATTATGTAATCAATTATTTAAACATACTTAGAATAATAATCTATAATTATAAAAATAAAAGGAATATATATTTATATATTCCTTTTAAATAATACTTTATATTATAAATCCATTCTTCCTTTGTAATCACCATTGCCATTTTTTATGTGACTTTTTCTATTCATTGTTTTTTTGCTATATTTAGCTTCACCTTCAGATGCAAGTTTTGCATTAACCTCTGTTGATTCATATCCATTTATGCCCAACTCTTGTGCTATTTCTTCTTTATTTTGTTTGTAAAGTTCAACTTTTGTTAAGTTTTGTTTTTTATTATTAGTCATTTTCATACTCCTTTCTAAACTATACTCATACTTATTGTGCTTATTTTCATAAATTAAATTCTAGTAAATCATTTACAAAAAAATAAAGAGCATATGCTCTTTATTTTTAAAAACCAAACTGAAGTCCTATAACTAAGAATCCAATTCCAAGTACCGTAATTGTAATTAGTAAAGGAGCTATAAATTTAAGCCATTTATCCCAAGGAACTCTAGCTACCGCTAATGCCCCCATTAAAACTCCAGACGTAGGTGTAATCATATTCATAAATCCTGATCCAAATTGAAACGCTGTTACTATTTGTTGTGATGAAACTCCTACCAAATCACCAAGTGGAGCAAGTACTGGTATTGTAAGTGATGCAAGCCCTGATGATGATGGTATTAAAATAGTTAAAGCACTTTCAAGCAGGAATGTTAAAACTATAAATATTGACTTTGGAAGTCCATTTAATAAGTTTGCTGCTGAATTTAATATACTATCTATTATAAATCCATTTTGTGCAATTATTACTATTCCACGAGCTAAAGCTATTGCAAGACCTGCTGTAATTAAATCTTTTGCTCCTTCTTCAAAGGCTTCTACAATTTCAGATTGTTTTAATCCTCCAAATATCCCTGATAATATTCCCATTGCACAGAATATCATACAGATTTCTGGTATATACCATCCTTTGGCAACTACTCCATAAACCATACCTGCCATACCAACAGTAAATGTAACTAAAACAGCTAACTCTTTTTTTGTAAATGGTTTTATATTTGAATCACCCATTACAAAATGCTCTCTATTTTTTTTATCTAGTTCATATACAATTGATTTTTGTGGATTTTTTTTAACTTTATTGGCATGTAACATAACAAATGCGATAGATATTGCCATTATAATTACAAAAATTATACTTCTATATCCAATCCCTGATCCTGGTGCTATATTAGCCAAAGCTTGTGCTATTCCAGTTGAAAAAGGATTTATTGTTGATGCAGCTGTTCCTGCAGCTGCTCCAATAAATACCACTGCCATTCCAGTTAGGGAATCATAACCCAAACTTACCATCATAGGAATAAATATGATGTAAAAAGGAAGTGCCTCTTCATGCATCCCAAAGGTTGTCCCTCCTAATCCAAACAAAATCATACATATTGGAATAATTAAAAACTCCAACCCTTTCATTTTAGAAATCGTATGCCCAATACCTGCTTCTATAGCTCCAGTTTTGTTTACAATTCCAAATGCTCCTCCAACTAATATTACAAACCCTACAACTTCTGCAGCATCTATAAATCCATCTATTGGAGCTTTAAATATTTCTGGTATTCCTTGTGGATTAGATTCCACTACTTTATATGTTCCTGGTACAACTACACTTCTTCCATCAACTTCAGTTCTATCAAACTGTCCACTTGGTATTATCCAAGTTAATCCAGCCATAACGATAATCAATGCAAAGATTATCGTAAAAGTATGAGGAATGCTAATCTTTTTCTTTTTTTTGTTTTTGTTGTTTTCTAAAATCTCTGATTTACTCATAATTCATCTCCCTATAATAACCCCTTTTTTTATTTTAGATTGATAAATTTGTGACAGTCATTTACGTCAAATTCTATATTTATATAACCCTTTTCACTAAAATTATAGCATATTTTGGTAATTCATATTTGAATTTTTTAATTTTTTCTGAAATTTATAACTTTTAAACTCAATATATAAAAAAGCATAAGCTCACGCCTATGCTTTTTATTTATTTTAATAGTTCACTTATTGCTTGTGCCACACCATCTTCAGTGTTTTTACAAGTTATAAAGTTTGCATTTTCTTTTACTATATCTTCAGCATTTCCCATTGCAACTCCCATGCCAGCATATTGTATCATACTTAAATCATTATGATTGTCTCCAAAAGTTATTATTTCACTCTTTTCTAAATTTAAGTACTTAGCTAAACTTTCTACAGCACTCCCTTTGTTAACTCCTTTTTTCATTACCTCTATATTGTCAAAGAAAGATTTTGTCAATTCTATATCTTGAATAGTTTTTAACTCCTCTTCTACTTTAGAAAGTAATTCTAAATTACTTTCGATAATTAAAAACTTCAAAATATTTTTTCCTATTATTTGCTCTTTTATATTTTCACTTTCAATTATATTTATATTTAAATCTTCTTGCATTTGGTATTTTCTAAGCCATTCGTTTATATATGTAGTAAATATAGTATCATCTGTAAAGCACTGATAATATATATTATTTTTTTCTAAAACATCAATTATATTGTTACATATATAATTTTCTATTTGACTTTCGTATATTATATTTCCAGTCGACTCTTTAATCAAAGCTCCATTACAACATATTATAGGGGTTTTTATTCCTAACTCTCTAGCGTACTTAATAGTTGATTCATAAATTCTCCCTGTTGCAATAGCTACATTAACCCCATTATCAGCAGCAAATTTCAAAGCTTCTTTATTTTTCTGGCTGATTTCATGCTCTCCATTTAACAAGGTTCCATCCATATCTGTTACTATCAATTTATAATTCATATTTGCCTCCTTTAAATGCCTATTTAATTTCAATTATATTATATTCTAGTATATTAATACCATTTCCTTCTTATTTTTACACTTTTGAATCAGTTTTTGATAGTAACAATTTATTTAAACTACTTTTTTTATTATATCAAGAGATTTTTTCTCTAGCATATTTCTCATTTTTTTCCTATCTTCTAAAAATCTATTATATATTTCATCTGAAATTTCAGTATTTCCATATACTCTCCAATACTTTGTCTTCTGAAGTTCATAATTTCCATATCCCATAAATCCTACTACATCTTTTAGTGGATATCCTAAAAATATACCTATCTCATGTGGAAATTCATTTTCTTTTAACTTATCTAATAAACATTTTATATAATTATCTAGTGTATAGTAATTTGGATATCCTATAAACTTAAGAAAATTTACGCATTTTTTATTTTTTAAAGTTTCCGATAGAGCATCTTTATTTATAAATAGTATTTTTATTTCCCCATTAGCCTTATAAACTATCTCATATTTTAATCTAGAGCAGTTTTTGAAAAAAGATTCTATTTCTTTTATTTTATATTCTTTATTGTTGTCATTAAGTGAAATATTTAATATTTCACTAGGCTTTGATCCTAAAATTACAGGACCTAAAATTTCTAGTATCCATTTTATGTATGACGAATCTATTCTATTTTTACATGAGTAATCACATTTTATATTCATATTAACCTCCGCTTAATTGAAAATCATTATCATAATTAAATTTTAACATTATTGATAATGATTTTCAATATCTTTTTACTTATATATTAAATTTTATTATTATAATCCATTTAAATTTCATTTAATTAAATTATTTTACATTTTATATAAATTTATGTTAAAATTTACTTGTAAGATATTTATACAATTAAAAGGGAGATGGATATATGAAAACTCAAAGATTAAACGCTGTTCTTGATCAAATGAAGAAAAATAGCATAGATCAAATGTTAATTAGTGATCCATATGCAATATTCTACTTAACAGGAAAAATGATACATCCAGGAGAAAGATTATTAGCATTATATATAAATGTTAATGGAAATAATAAGATGTTTATAAACGAATTGTTCCCTGTAACTGAAGACTTAGGTGTTGAAATGGTTTGGTTTAACGATACTCAAAACTCAGTTGAAATCGTTTCCAACGGTATAGATAAAAATGGTACTATAGGTGTTGATAAAAACTGGCCTGCTAAATTCTTATTAGCTTTAATGGATTTATGTCCAAATTGTAAATTTGTAAATTCTTCTTACATAGTAGATACTTTAAGATCTTCTAAAGATGAAGAGGAAAAGGATTTAATGAGAAAGGCTTCTGCTTTAAACGATGAAGCTATGAAGAGATTAAAAGATACTATAAATTCAGATTTAACAGAAAAGCAACTTGCTAACAAATTATCTGGAATATATGAAGATTTAGGTGCTGATGGTTTCTCATTCTCTCCTATAATAGGATTTGGACCAACTGGAGCAGATCCACACGGTACTCCTGGAGATAGAAAAGTTAAAGCTGGAGACGCTATAATACTTGATATAGGTTGTGTAAAAGATAACTACTGTTCAGATATGACTAGAACAGTATTCTATAAAGAAGCTCCTGAAAAAGCTAAAGAAGTATTCGAGATAGTTTTAGAAGCTAATAAAAGAGCTATAGCTTTAGTTAAACCAGGTGTTAGATTCTGTGATATAGATGCAGCTGCTAGAGATTATATAACAGAAAAAGGATACGGAAAATACTTCACTCATAGAACTGGTCACTCTATAGGTCTTGAGTGTCATGATATGGGAGATGTTTCTTCTGTTAATACTGATTGTGTTCAAGAAGGTATGATATTCTCTGTTGAGCCAGGTATATACCTACCAGGTGAATTCGGAGTTAGAATAGAAGATTTAGTTCTAGTTACAAAAGATGGTCATGAAAACTTAAATAAACATGATAAAGAATTAGTTATAGTTGGATAAATTTTAAAGCATAGATAAATATTTTGTCTATGCTTTTTTTATACCTATATATTTATACAAAAAAAGATTATCTTAAATTAACTTAAGATAATCTTTTTTGATATATAATAATTTATTTAATTTTTAAGCAAGTTCAGTTGCATTCCCCATCGCTCTTGTAAGTATATCTTTTACATCTTGATGAGTTGCTTTTATTGGATTAGTTAACCCACAAGCATCTTTAAGTGCATTATCTGCTAAAATATCAAAATCTTCTACTTTAACTCCTAGCTCTTTAAGGCCTGCTGGTATATCTATATCACTTGATAATTTTCTTATAACTTCTATACAAGCTTTTGCTCCTTCTTCATCACTCATGTTTTTAGTTTCAACACCCATAAACTTAGCTACATCCTTTAACTTAGCACTGCAAACTGTAGAGTTAAATACTTGTACTTCTGGAAGTAATATAGCATTACATACTCCATGTGGTAAATCATAAAAACCACCAAGTTGATGTGCAATTGCATGTACATATCCAAGTGAAGCTGAGTTAAATGCCATTCCTGCCAAGTATTCAGCATAAGCCATCATATCTCTTGCTTCCATGTTATTTCCATCTTCTACTGCATCTCTTAAATGATCATTTATAAGCTCTATAGCTTTTTGAGCACAAGCATCAGTAACTGGTGTAGCCGCAGTTGATACATATGCCTCAACTGCATGAGTTAAAGCATCCATTCCTGTTGCTGCTGTTAGTGATTTAGGCATACTAACCATTAACTCCGGATCATTTACTGCAAGTATTGGCGTAACATTTTTATCAACTATAGCCATTTTTACATGTCTTTCTTCATCTGTTATTATAGAGAATACTGTCATTTCAGAAGCTGTTCCTGCTGTTGTATTTATTGAAATTAAAGGTAATTGAGGTTTAGAAGATTTATTTATTCCTTCATAATCCTTTATATTTCCTCCATTTGTTGCAACTAATGCAATTCCTTTTGCACAGTCATGAGGAGAACCTCCTCCATAAGAAATTACAAAATCACAGTCATTTTCTTTTAATATTTCAACCCCATCCATAACACTTTTTACAGTTGGATTTGGTATAGATCCTGGATAAACTACATAATCTATATTATTTTCTTCTAAAAGATTGGTTACCCCTTTGAACTCTTCACTTTTAGAAGATCTTTTTCCACATACTATAAGAGCTTTTTTAAGTCCTCTTGAAGTTATCTCTTCTGCTATTTTCTTAACGCACCCTGGTCCCATTAAACTTATATTCGGCATAAAAAATGCATAACTCATGTCTTTTCCCCCTTGTTAAACGTTTTTTTAAGCGTTATTATTTGTTTTTTATTTAACACACTATAATTATATACCACATTTTTCCTTATGTATATAGTTTTTTTGTTTTTTATATGTAAATATCATGTTATTATAAAACCAATACTATATTATGAAATGTTTTTACACGTAACGACATCATTGGTCAATATTAAGGAGAAAGTGTAATGATTTTAATTTTAAAAAAGTATAAAATGAAAATTATAGAATATCTTAAATTTAATGCTATAGGTATAACAAATTTTGTAATTTCTCAAATGATTTATATTAGTTTGTATTTATTTTTAGAAATTCACTATTTAATAGCCTATTCTATAACTAGTTTAATAAGTGTATCCGCTTCATATTTTCTAAATTCAAAGTTTACCTTTAAAGAATCTAATTATACAGCTAAAAAGTTTTTATTGTCTTCTTTAGTTTACGTATTTGAATTTTTCTTAAATATGATAATAATAATCTTATTTGTAAACATACTTCATATTAATGAGATTATAGCACCTTTATTTGCTCCAGTTTTTTCTACTCCCCCTGTCTTTTTTATGATGAGAGCTGTAATAAAAAGAGATATATATTAAATAGTAACCTATTTAATATATATCTTTAATTTTTTAACCACCTATTTGATTCATATTTCTTTTCGTATCACTCTTTTTATTTTCTATTAATTTATGCTTTTCTGGTTTTTCGTATATATACTTTTCTATCAAATTAGTAAACTCATTCTCATTGTTTAAATACTTATTAATGTCTAACTCTTCACTAGAATGTAAACACAATTTTACTTTACCATTAGAAGTCATTCTTATTCTATTACATTCACTACAAAACGAGCAACTCATAGGTGTAATTATTCCTACTTTTCCTTTTGAATTTCCAAGTTTATAATAAGATGCAACACTTTTTTCTTCATTTTTTATAGGTTTTAAGTTTTCTATTTTATTTAAAGCTTCTTTTAAATTGATATATCCATTTTTAAAT
>NZ_JAWDJM010000177.1:0-11644 GCF_032465715.1 Paraclostridium sp. MRS3W1
AATTAATATCTACTATATAAATTTGTGAATTTTTTAAATTATATTGAGTCCTTTTCATACAATTGTTTCCTATAATCTTAACTTTTTTACTTTCTATCATATTACAGATAGCTTCTCCATAAGTTAAATCGCTTTCATATTCAAATTTTGTAAATTTACATTTGTTTAAATTAAAAAGTGCTGAAGATATCTTCCCACATATGTGTATTATACCTTCTCCAATACATGCTGAGGCTCTCTCTAATATATTTATAGTTGTTTCACTAACTACTTCTTCATATACTTTTGGACCAACAATATTTATATCTCCTACTGGGTCACTATAAGATATTATCTTAGCTCCTTTTTCATATCCTTTAACTATATAATTAACTATATTATCCTCAATAATATTCATTAACTTATCTATACAATCAAGGTTCTTTCTAACCCCTTTATAAAAATACTTTAAGTCTACAAGCAAAGAGATAATTGTCATAGGTCCGCAAACATTCAAAGTTACTATTTCATTTTTTGAGCTTAGTATACTTATTGATTCTAATACTTCTTTTATCCTTCCTCTGTCAAAATCTATATTATCTAATTTAGATAATTCTTCTAAACTAGAAAATGCATAATTTTTTGACCTAGGACAGTTTTTTTCATCTCCTAAGTTTATACTTGCACCAAAAGCTTCAGCCTCTACTGTAGTACAAAATGGCAACTTACAAATACTATCTTTTCTATAATCTTTTAAACTTCTAGATATGTATGCTATATCATTAGCATTTTTATGTAAATTAGGAAAACTTAAATTAGAACCGTTTATTATCTCTAGTGGGATATTTTCATTATCTATCTGATCACATTTAAACTCTAATTTTTTCATATTTCCCCCTATATAAAAGTCTTTTTTAATTTTTCAATCTTTAGCTCTGTTCCTATTATACAAAGTTTAGGACAAATTTTTAAATAACTTTTATTAATGTCATATTTTCCATTTACATAATTGAACTCCAACAGACTATTCCCATTATTTACAAAACCTTTGCATCTTATTATTTTACCTAAAGACTCTGTTTCTAAAATTCCAAAGATTTTTTCTATATCTTTTGTAGAGTATGTTTTAATAGGCATTAAAGATATAGATGAGATTTCTTTCATGCTTTCACTTATATCTTTAGTTTTTATTTTTTTTATATCTTCATCCCTAAAGTGAGCTAACTCATTAATGTTTTTAATTGCTTTATAAAATTCTTCACTATTCCAATCCTCATATATTATATATGAGTTTTCATTTATATTTTTCAATGAGTTAATTACACGATTTAAATTTTCATTATCTATAAATTGAGATTTACTTATTATTATTGTCTTGGCATTTTTTATTTGGTCTTCATAAAACTCACCAAAATTATCTATATAATCGAAATAATTAACTCCATCTACTACAGTAATTATAGAATTTAGCTTTAAATATTTTTTAAGCTTTTTATCATTAAGCATTACTAATATTTCACTTAGCAATCCTACTCCAGTTGGCTCTATTATTATTCTATCAGGACTAAGTTTTTCTATAATTTCCTCTATAGTGTTTTTAAAGTTTAATTTTATACTGCAACATATACATCCATTTTGAAGTTCTATAACTTCTAGTCCATCTTTTTTTATAAGTTCTCCATCTATTCCTATTTGTCCAAATTCATTTTCTAAAACTACAATTTTTTCATTCTTATTATCATTTAACATTTTTTTTATAAGCGTAGTTTTTCCAGAACCTAAGAATCCAGAGACTATATCTATTTTTATCATTTAATCACCTTTTAAAATTTTAAGCAGTCTGTAAATAATCTTTCATATCCTTCTTTTGTAGATAGTTCAAAATAATTTATATCGCTTGCTATAAAATCCATATTTTTTCTAATATCCTTAGATAATAAACTCATAATAGCTCCTGTTTTTGAAGAATTACCTATGTATGTTATCCTATCTTTAAGCTCTTTTGGTATTATACCAACGCCCACTAAACTTTCTATGCTTAGGTGTTTACCAAATTGCCCTGCTATTATTACTTCATCTAATTCATTTATTTCCATATTAACTTGATCTGCCAATGCGTATATGCCTGACAAAATAGCCCCCTTAGCAAGTTGAACTTGTCTTATGTCTTCTTGAGTTATAGATATTTCCTTATCAAGTTTAGATATTATAAATCGTCTCTTTTTATTTTCATCTACTATGTACTCACTTAAGTGACTTATTATTTCATTATCTTTCACAGCATCTTTTTTTGCTATACGGCCTGTTTTTCCTATAAGCTTCACTCTTGCTAATTCACTAATTGCATCAACAATTCCACTTCCACATATTCCTACAGGTCGCTGATTTCCTATAGTATTGATACTTATTTCATTTCCAATTTTAATATTTTCAATAGCTCCATCTCCAGCTCTCATTCCACAGCTAATATTCATACCCTCTAACGCAGGCCCAGCTGCACATGAACAAGATACCAATTCACCTTTTTTAGATAAAACCATTTCTCCATTTGTACCTATATCTATAAATAATACATTTTTATCTGTCTCTTTTAAGTTACTAACACACACACCGGCTACAATATCAGCCCCTATATAACTAGATACGCCTGGAAGTAAATACACGCTTCCAAACTTAGATATTTCTATACCCAAGTCTTTAGCTCTAATATTTTTACTTTTCACAAACGTAGGTGAATATGGAGATTTCCCTATAGATATAGGATTAATATTTAATAATACATGCATCATAGTTGTATTTGCAGCTATTGAAACTTCATATATATTAGATTCATTTATAGAGTTTTTGATGCATAGTTTTTTTATTAAATCATTTATGCAATTTATAATTAATTTATGTAAAGTTTCTAATCCATTTTCTTTGTTCTTGATAAAATGAATACGAGATAAAACATCTAATCCATATTCTTTTTGTGGATTTATTTCACTTTCAGAACTTATTTCACATTTATTTTTAACATCAATTAATGAACAAACCACAGTTGTTGTTCCAATATCTATAGCAACTGAATATAGTTTATCCTGTGTATCATTTACTTCTATTCCTATTAATTTTTCACCTATATACACACCTGTACATTTGTCACATTCAAATATATTAGGAATATCTTTCAATAAGTAGTAATCATCTTTAAAATCACATTTAAAATGTTTTTCAAGTATTTCTTCATAAGGTATGTTATTATCTAGAGTAGGCTTTTCTATATCATATACTTCTTTTCTAAGTAGTGGATTTTTTTCAAAGTTTGGCATGTAGCCATCTGATAATATCTTATGATTTGTATTTTTTTTATCTAAAAATTCTATGTGTATATCACCTTGAGGATAAACTAAACATCCTAACCTTACTTTATTATCAATTTCATCTCTAGATAAAAATTTAAATTCTTCATTAGTTAAATGATTAATATTTCCACTTAAAACTTTAACTTTACACTTTCCACATAGCCCCTTTCCACCACAAGGACTTTCCATACCTAAGTTATTACTTTGTATTATATCTAAAAGATTTCTCCCAACTTCAAATTTATAACTTTTGTCCCCATCATATAAAAGACTCATAAAATCCCTCTTTATCTGCTATAATTTTTTGTACATTCTAATAGAACTTGTATATTATCTAATTTAGTTCTTACTCCTATTCCACAAGCTGGAGATATTATATCTACTCCATTTTTTAAACATGAATCGCACATAGTTTTTAAACTTTCTGTATCACTATTTTCAAGTGCAAAAGTGCTTACATTTCCCATAATTGCTTTATTTGATACATTTTCAATAACTTGTTTAACACTAGTTATTGAGTCAAAACTAATTGCATCGCTATGTAATGAATTTAACTCTTTATATATGCTTTTTAACCTTCCACATATATGTATTATAGTTCCCCCATTTGCATATTCTTTTAATTCATCTATTATTCTATTTAAATACGGAACTGCAAATTCATTAAAGTTTTTAGCACCTAATATTTCTCCTGTACCACTAGGGTCTGATATTGTTAAGATATCCGCACCTGCTTCAAGCTGAGCTTTTCCAAAAACTATAAGGTTATCAGTTACCAAGTTCATAAGTTCATGAATCATTTCAGGTTTTTTTCTTATTTCTTTAAAAAATATCATAGGTTCAAGTAGTGATGATGCCAAGCTAACTGGTCCTGTTAAATTTGCAATTATTGGAACATCTTCATTTCTTTCTTTTAATATCTTAATAGCATCTACGACTACTTTTGCTCTTCCTTCATTAACATTTATATTTGTTAATTTTTTATATTCTTCACTAGACATAATCGGATATTCAGTTACTCTAGGTTCTGTATTCTTAGTTCCCATATACACAGTAGCTCCCATACCCTCAGCTTCTACTGTCATACAAAATGGAACTCCAAAATTTTCAAATGCTTTGTTTTTATACATACCTTGTGTTAAGTCAGCCATCATTTTTGGATTCAAATGAGCTTCTGGCCAAGTTACACCCTCTATATCCATAACATCTTCAATTATCATATTCATCATGCCCCCAGGACATATGCATGGGGGTCTATCTACATTTTCTTTTTTTAAAACTTTAAACAGTCGCTCTTTTGGGTTCATTTTATACCACCTCTTTAACTGTGGCTCTTTTTTTATCTACTAAATCTTTTGCAAGTTTTACCGCTTTAGAAGCTTCATGAGCATATCCATCTGCTCCAATTTGCTCTGCAAAACTTTGTGATATAGGCCCTCCACCTACCATGACAATTACATCATCACGCATATTTTCTTCTTTTAATAAGTCTATTACTACCTGCATGTTATCCATTGTAGTTGTCATAAGAGTAGACATTCCTACCACATCAGCATTAATTTCTTTTGCTTTGTTTATAAAATCTATTGGAGGAACGTCTCTTCCTAAATCAAAAACTTCAAATCCTGAAGTTTCTAACATTATTTTAAATAAGTTCTTACCTATATCATGAGTATCCCCTTCAACAACACCTACTACAGCTCTATAATGTTCTCCTGTTTGATGTTTTTGTAAGCGTGGTTTTAATATATTAATTCCTTCATACATTGCATCTGAGCATAAAAGTAATTCAGGTATATAATACTCTTCTTCTTCATATAGTTTTCCAGCTTCTTCCATGCCTGATGCTAACCCTTTAGATATACCTTCGTATGCATCAAAATCATTTTCTATATATTCATTTGCTACATCTATAATTTCTTCATCTTCCATTTCAAGTACACATGAAGCTAATTTATTTAATAAAGATTCTTTTAAGTTTTCCATGTTTATATTCCCCCTATAAATTTTTTATATTAATTGGGTATGCTCCAAATATTCTGGCAGCATCCATAAGTGCTATAATTTTTTTAGGATCAGTTCCTATTGGAACATCACACCCTGTACTTAATATAAATCCACATTTACTATCGTGAGCTTTTTTTATACATTCTCTAGCTTCATTATATATATCCTCTATGCTACCTCTCATTATAGTTTCAACAGGGTCAACATTACCTATTAAGCAAACCTTATCCCCATAAGCCTCTTTTAATTCTCCAATATCATCTACATTATCTAAACTTAAATTAGATATTCCGATATCTACCATATGTCCCCATACTTTTTTAGTTTTTCCACATATATGTAAAGTTGTTCCACTTCCAGTTCTTTCAACAATTCTATCCATACATCTTTTTAAGTACGGTTTTGCAAATTCTACAAAGTTTTTCTCACTTATCATAGTACATGATGCATTTGGCTCTGCTAAACTTGGTGCCAGCCCAATGTCGCATGCTGCATCTATATAATTTATAACACTCTGAGTTGAAAGCTCTAATAATTCATGAGCTTGATCTTTATTTTTAGTTAAATCTCTTAAAAATTTATCTGTTCCTCTTAAAAAAGAAGCTGTAGTAAATGGACCTCCAACAGAAGTTCCAACTCCAACTACTGAATTTAATTTATCTTGAGTGATCTTTAAAGCTTCCAAGAAATATCTTATTCTTCCGTCTTTATATGGATCTATAGGCTTTAATTTTCCTATTTCGCTATAATCATTTATAGCAGATTTACTTATATAAGGGGTATTATGTGTTGGAAATGTAACTTCACTCCCCATAGCCTCTGGTATACCTTGTAAGCCTGGCCCAAAACCTATACTATCTGGTCTAAATAGTTCATAACTTCCTACTGCAACATCTACAAGTGCATCTACTGAGTGATTATATTCATATATTGTATGCCCAAATATAGATGACACACTTTCACCTAAAAAAGGTGAACATAAAATCCTATCCATTGGCTCTCCCTTAGAGAAAGCTTCCATTCTTTCTTTTGGCGTCATTTGATCTTTATTAATTTTATATTCCATAGCTATACCTCTTTATCTATTAAATATTACATATCCATATTACAATATATGTTAATTTTCTACAAATTGATAATATCGATACTTAAAAACTAATATATCGATATTATCAATATGCAAAAAAATATCTAACTTAAAAAGTTAGATATTCCCTCATCTATTTAATACCATAAAATCTTTCGAGATAATTTATCATTTCATCTGCTATGTTTAAATAGTAATATATACTTACCAAATACTCAGAAAAAAACAAGTCTGTAGCTTCTCCATGGGCTAATCTCTCTACTAAAAGCGATTGTTGTTGCAATGACGAATCTAATATAAATGCAACTATTTCAATTTGATTAGCCACAAATAAATCAGATGGTGAATCTTTATATACAACTTTAAACCTAGCTAATAGGTTTAAAATTGTCTTTAGCTCTGATGAATATGATGTGATTTGTTTTTGTATAGTATCTGATTTTTGCTTAGCTGTTTCAGCATTAATACTTATCGTATTCATGTTATTTCTTATTCTTTTTATTTCATTAAAATATTTTATTAATTCTTCTGTCCCTTTTAATTCCTTGCTTATTTGAGGTGGAGCTGAAGAAATTTTATAGCTTTTATCAACTCCATATATCGTTGAAGATGTTATTGTTAGCAACATGATGGTAGCAATAAAAATTGATATGAATCTAGATGCATTGTTCTTCATCGTAGTCCTCCTAAAATTTTTCTTATATATTATGTATTTTCTTCATAAAAAAAATATATATTCTAAAAAATAAAAAATACTATACTCAAATTTGAATATAGTATTTTTTATTTTTATTGAATTTTTAATTATTGATATAATTAAAATCTATAATCATATTTATTTTTACACCTTTTGATTCTAAAGATATATTTTTTAACATAACTCCCTTAAAATTATTTTTATCAATTATGACATTTCCTTTTTCAAATTTAACATTTATATTGCTATCTTTAGAAAACCAATCTTTTATGAAACTTTTCAATGCTATGTCAACTACCCAATCATATAACTTCAAATCTAATAATTTAACTTCTTTAATATTTAAAATCAAATTATTACTTTTATCTACAATTGGCAAAAACTTAACTTCAATTGGAGTTGTTATACTTTTATTTACTTTGTAATCAACTTTTGCAATTATTCCTTGCTTCTCTATATGTATATTTACATTACTTATTTTTTCATTTTTTGTCTCTTTTAAAAAGTAATTTATTCCATTTAAAATAGATTTTTCAGGCACTGAAAATTCACCTTTTACACCTACTGGATTGTCTATCAGCTCTACATTTGTTGCTTTAACTCCAGCTATGTCTCTAAAGAAAGTTAAATTTTTTTCTTCTGTATTTTTAACTTTATCTTCACTATTTTCTATTTTTTTAACTTGTTGCTTGCTCTGTGTATCTAACTTTTTTATAGAAAATAGCATGAAGGAAGATAATGTAAAAAAAATTATCACTCCTAAAAAAATTTTTCGTTTTTTATTTCGCATCCTCTTAACGCTCCCTTTAATGTTGTATTCTTTTTATATATAATACCCTTATCTAAAAAAAATAAAGTGTTTGAATATTAATTTTAATATTCAAACACTTTATTATCTTAAATTGTCTGCTATATTTTCCATAGTTTTTTTAAAGTTTAAAACTCCATACCCCAAGTTAACATTTGGATAACTATATATATCTTGCCTATCTGCTCCTATCATTAAATATGTTTTTATTACTTCTGTAAATAATAAGTTTCTTCCAAGTTCGCTTTGAGAGCTTATATAGTCCATTAAAACAGATGCAACCCCACTAACAATAGAGCTACTTATCCCAGTCCCAGTTCCACTTGCATATTTATTATTTTTATACGGTCCGATTATATCTACACCAGGCGCTACTATGTCTGGTTTTAAAGGGTTTTGATTCAATGTTCCTCTTGAAGATTGAATCCATATACTATCAGTATTATTGTTAAATGCTCCAATTGATAATACATTTTCAGTTGATGCAAACCATGTTGTTGTAGAAAATGAATTTGAATTTATAAACCTTGTATCTTTATCTAACAAATTTTTATTTGGTAAAAATACATCAAATTCTCCAGATATTAAAAATTCCGGTTTTAACCTTAAAGTCCAAATACCTGGTTTTACGTCCTTTAAATTTATTACAACTTCTTCTGTTCCCGATTTAAGCCAAGGATATAAAAATCGCATTTCATAATTAGTTTTTTCTATATTAAATCGTCCTTTATATATAAATCTATCTGGTGAGTATTTGATATCATAGCTTAATTCTCCTGATGGAGATATTAAAGACGCACTTATTTTATCCGGCCCAACACAGGATGCTATGATATCTAAGTTCTTCTGCTCTCCAACTTGAATTAATATATCTACAACTTCATTAACACTGTTTATATTTCCCCTATAATGAGTATCTGTATTTCCTTCATTTCCTAATCCGCATACAATAATTACCCCAGGTATAGTTAAGCTATCAAAAGATTCTAAGAGTGTAGTTTCAACAACTCCTTCACTTTTACTTGCCACAGTTAAATTTATAACCATGTTTTTTTGATACTTTTTCAATCTATCAGTAACATATTTAATTCCTGCTAAAAAATCACTAAGCGCATAACTTATCCTACCCTCTTTATATACACCTACTTCTTCTCTTAGTTTAACTACTATTAAATCACTATCTATTGCAATTCCTTTATAAGCTGAGTTTTCATTTCCTAAACCAACAGCAATACCAGCTGCTAGTGTTCCTGTACCAATTTTATCTTCAGTTAAGCTAGCATCGTTTTTAGCAATATATTCATTTATCTGTTCTCTTGTAATCTCACTTCCAAAATTTAGCCCTTCAGGTGAATTTCCTTTATTAGAGCTTTGGTCCCAAATAGATATTATTTTTGAAGTTCCATCTTTTTTTATAAAGTCAGGGTGCATATAGTCTATTCCCGAATCTATAATTGCAATAATGGTATCTTTTCCTGTTGGATTTATATATGGATTTTTATCAATATAATCAGTGCCCGAAATAGCTCTTGCTGATTTTCCATTTTTACTATCTAAATTTATTTCTATAAGTGAACTCATATGAGTAGATATGCCCCAATCATATATGCATCCAATTTTTTGGAAAATCTCTTCATCAAAATTTTTATCAACATATATGGCAACAGCTTTTTTATTTAAAATAATATAATTATTTAGATTATTTTGGCTTAACTGATTTTTCAGCTCTTCCTCATTTCCATTATATATAGCAATGTATGATAAATCCAAATAATCACCCCTTAACTATTTAATTTGATCAAAAGTATTTTTTATATCTAAGACACCATATCCATAGCTTGAATCTGGATAACTTATTTTACTATCTCTCTTAGCTCCAGCTCTTAAGTATGTTTTTATTTTTTGTACTACAGCTTTATCTTTATAATTTTCTTTGAAAAGTACATATTCCATTATTAGAGCAATACATCCAACTGTATATGATGATGCAACTCCGCTTCCAGTTACTAATGCATATTTATCATTTCCATATGGTGCTATTATATTTACCCCTGGAGCTACTAAGTCTGGACTTTCAACCCTTCCTATTGTTCCAATTACTGGTCCTCTTGACGATTCTGTCCACATTCCCGAATTTAAACTATCATAAGTTCCTACACAAACAGAGTCCTTATATACAGATGGATATGTTAATGTGTAATTTGGATTTCCTTCTCTAAATTTAGTTCCAGGTTTTAGCAATAAATAATTAGGTAAATAAACATGATAATTGCCACTTGTTATAGATTCTCCTATCAATCTTATCTTCCAAATTCCCTTACTTGCACCTTCTAGATTTATTAATGTTATTTGCTGGCCTGAGTAATACAATGGATACGTTGACCATATAGAATAATATGTATTTTCTAGGTCAAATAAGCCTTCTAGTACATTTAAATTTGATACCCTTGCTGTCTTACTTTCTTCACCTGACGGGGATATAATTAATACAGTTAGTTTATCTGGCTTATCTACCCATATATCAATAGCTATTTCTTCTTCGTCTTCCGCTACCTCGACTTCTATATCTTTAACTTCTCCAGTAAAGTTTATTTTTCCCATTGTATGAGTTCTTCCACTTCCTTCATTTCCTGCTCCCGCAACTTCACATACTCTATATTCATAAAATAAATCATTATCCATAAATCCAATTCCTGGAGAAAGCAAATTATTACTTCCTAAAGTTATATTCTGAACTATTGGCATATCTAATTTTTTCGCTTTTTTATAACTGTAGTCTATCCCACTTAAAAAAGTTCCATTATTATAAAACCCATCTATTTTTTTTAATTTAACAACTATTAAATCAGACCCTTCTGCAACTCCAGCATAAGCTTTATTAGAATTTCCTAGTCCAGCACATATTCCCCCTAAGGCAGTTCCTATTCCTTCTTCATCAGTAGATAAATTAGGATTTTTTTCAGCTATTGCTTTATTTATTTCCTCTCTAGTGTATTCTGTCCCTATACTAAATCCTTCTGGAGGCTTTCCGTCTTTTGTTTGGTCCCATAGATATAAAATTTTAGAAGTACCGTCAGGATATATAAAGTCTGGATGTAAATAGTTTATTCCTGAGTTTACAATGCCTATCACTACACCTTTTCCATCAAGATTTATATTTGGATTTGTCTTAAAATAGTTAGCACCTATTTCCTCGTTTGCAGTATATCCATTTTCTATTCCTTGAGATATATTAGTTAGTTGAACCATTTTTGCATATTTTTGCATTTTATATATAAATCTAAAGGAATATAATTTCCCTATCTCACTAAATCTATCTTTTTGCACAAATAGAATTCCCATTCCATCTGATAATTTGTAAAATTTAAATATATTTTCTAACATTTTTAACTGTTCTTCATACTTTGGATAATAATATATAACAAATACTGGTTCAAATTTATTTGAATCTATATATGCTTTGGGAAAATCTCTATCTTCTACATTATTTTCTATTTTTTCATTTGATCTAAATAAAGTTTCCATATATTTACTTTTATTATACTCATTAAGTTTTAAGTTCCAAGTTCCATTTTTTATAAAGTTTTCTGATTTTAAAGTTATATTTATTTCATTTTTTTCTTTTGTGCTTACCTTTAATTTATTATTTTTAATTTGAAATTTCTTTTCTTTGGAATTTATATCTATATCTTGGAATTTTAAATTTGAAGGGTCTATAATAT
>NZ_JAWDJM010000178.1:0-2277 GCF_032465715.1 Paraclostridium sp. MRS3W1
TGTAAGTGTAGAATAATAGATATAGGAATTTGTTGACAACTAAAAAGTATTTTTTTAGAAAAGTTTACATACTATTAACATGAGGATGAAACTACAGACACTTTTTAAATTTGATTAACAAATTATTAGAGATAGAAGGGGTAGATTATGGGGGCTAAAAGAGAACATACTTATGAAAATTACATTTACAGTGATTCATCAAATTCATCAAATGCTATGAAAATGTACTTAAAAGAAATTGAAGAGTACAAAATGTTGTCTGCGGTAGAGGAAGTTGAATTAGCTAAAAAAATAGATGAGTCATTTATAGGAGCTAAGGAAGAATTTATCAATGCAAATTACAGATTAGTTGTTAGTATTGCTAAAAAATATAGAAAAGAAAATATCGATATGCTTGATTTAATTCAAGCAGGAAATATAGGACTTATAAAAGCTGTAGAAAAGTATGATTATAAAAAAGGATATAAATTTAGTACTTATGCTACATGGTGGATAAAACAAAGTATAACTAGATACATAGATGATTGTGAGAATACTATTAGAATACCTGTTCATCTTCATCAAAGAATTAACTTTGTGAAAAGAAAAAAACAGGAATTATCACTAGAGTTACAAAGAGAACCTAAAATAGAAGAGTTAGCCGTAGCATGTGAGATAGAAGTAGAGAAAATAATAGATTTACTTAAAAGAGATAAAAACATAGTTTCATTGGATACACCTATAAAAGAAGATGAAGATAGTAGTTTAGTTGAGTTTATACCTTCAGATGCATATTTTGGAGATGTAGTTATGCATGAAGTAGAACAACATAATCTAAGAGAGAAAATCGAAGAACTATTAACTGGACTAAGCGAACAAGAACAAAGAGTACTTAGAATGAGATTTGGATTAGATGATGATATACCTAAGACATTAGAGGAAATAGGAAAGGTATTTGGAGTTACTAGAGAAAGAATAAGACAAATAGAAGCTAAGGCTATAAGAAAGTTAAGACATCCAAGTAGATTAAAGCAATTAAAGCATTTTTATTAAAATATATCTATTTATTTTAAAAGCTATGTAAACGTTATTTAAATGTTTGCATAGCTTTTTTATGCTTAATTAAATTAGTTTTAGAAAGTAAGTCATATTAATAGGATATATATTAATATAATGTAAAGTATATAAAAAACTTATTTCAAGGATTGATTCTATGTATTATTCAAATAGAGAAAAAGTTTATATGGAAATTCATTCGGATATTCAAATTATTAAAGATAATCTAAAAAATATGAAGATACAATCTTTTTTAGAGTCAAGTAAAACGTATAAGCTTATAGCTGAAATTGAAAAAGAAATAAATACAATTTCTAAAAGTATAATTGAACTTAAAGAACCATTTTTATTATTTGTTATGGGTCCTGGAAAATATGGTAAATCAACTCTAATAAACTCCTTGATAAAAGATAATAAATTAAAGACAAAAGATATTCCTAATACCTGGAGATTAGATATATTAACATCATCTAATTATAAAAAAATGGATATTGTCAGTGGATATGAAACAAAATCCTATGATTATAATGAAGGACTATCAATTTTAGAAGCAGAAGAAGAAAAAGTTAAGAACTCAAAAAAAGTTATAAAAGACAAATTTGAAAAAATAAAAAAGCATAATGATTTAAGTATTTATGATTTAAAGGAGTGTAAAAAGTCTTTAGAAGAAAAGTATTTATATAAATATGATATTGTAGAGGTAAAACATTATATAAACAAAAGCGGAGTTTTAAATGATTTTATTATAGTAGATACTCCTGGCTTAAATCAAAATTTACTAAAAAATACCAAAGAACGAATGGTTGATTATTATAAAAGAGCAGATGGCATAATCTGGGTTTTAGATGCAAAGAATATAGTTTCAAAATCAAGTAATGATATGATAGTTGAATTGAATGAAAATTATATATTAAGCGATGGTTATAATAATATAATTTGTGCAGTGAACAAAGTCGATGAGATAAGAAATAAAGACAATGATTTATCAAAAGTTAAGGAAGAGGTCAAAAATTTATATAAAAACTATTTTGTAGATATAGTTTTTGTATCTTCAAAAGAAGCAATTGATGGATATATAAGCAATGATAAGAAACTTATCAATTTAAGCAATATAGAAGAACTAAGAAATAGTATAGATAGCAATTTTAAAATAAATTCAGAAAAAATGCAAATTAAGTCAAAGCATATGCATTTAAAAATTAGTGGAGAATATTTAAAAAAACTAATCAATATTTATAAAAG
>NZ_JAWDJM010000179.1:0-43589 GCF_032465715.1 Paraclostridium sp. MRS3W1
GTTATATTTAAAATACGCTTATTATCTATATGATGTATAGCATTATCTATAAAATTGTATAAAACTTGTTGAATTCTAATTTTATCTACATATATATAGATATCATTTATGTTTAAGGTTACATTTATATCTTTTTCTTTAATCTTTATTTCAAAATTTCTAATAGTTTCTATTATTAAGTCTTTTATATTTATTTGTTCTTTTTTTATACTGAACGTCTTAGACTCTAGCTTATATAAATCTAATAAATCTTTAACTAATACACCCATTTTTTCACTTTCTTCATATATTACATCTATATAGTATTCTCGATCCTCATAACTTTTTGCTACATTACTTTTTAATCCTAAAGCATATCCACTTATAACCGTTATCGGAGTTTTTAGCTCATGAGATACACTCGACACAAATTCTCTTCTAAGATTTTCTTGCTTTTCTTTATTTTTAATAAGCACTTCTAATTCGTCATTTTTATATTTTAAGTCATTTAAGCTACTATTTATCTTATCAGACAATTTATTTATACTTTGTCCTAATTTCTCAATCTCATCATTAGTTTTTATATCTACTCTTTCATTAAAATCTAAATTTGAAATTTTATCAGTTACTTCATTTAGTTTTCTTATAGGTTTTGTAAACTTAATTGAAAAAATTATAGCCATTATAATAGAAATAATTATTATAGGAATAAAAATAATTATTAAAAACGTAGAAGCTATCTTTATACTATTTTCAATTGAACTTATAGGTGTTTTGATAACTATAGTGTATAAGTTATCATCTGTGCTCGATATGATTGATAAAAACTCAATATTTTCTGAGTTTTCATGTATTATATATGAAGTTAATTCTCTATTTATATAGTATTTATCTACTACTTCATATTTGTTTTTCATCTTCCCCATCATATGATTATTCATGCTCATTCTGTTCTTAAATTCTAAGTTTCCTTCTTTATTATATATATCTAGATTTAAGCCCTTACTTTCGGTTAATTTTAGAAGCTTATTCGATGTGTTCTCATCCAAACTTTCATTCAATATTAATTTTATTTCATTTGAGAATTTGTCTAATTGTAAACTAGTATACTTTATATATATATCTT
Organism: Paraclostridium sp. MRS3W1; assembly: GCF_032465715.1. NCBI lineage: Bacteria > Bacillati > Bacillota > Clostridia > Peptostreptococcales > Peptostreptococcaceae > Paraclostridium > Paraclostridium sp. MRS3W1. The sequence continues at coordinate 1,106 of NZ_JAWDJM010000179.1, forward strand.
TAAAGCTGATAGTAAATATCAATATTCCAACTAACATCATTGAGTTTATAAGTATTATTCCTGTTAATAATTTATTTTTTATAGATTTCATATTAGCGCCCAAAAACATAGCCAAAACCTCTTATATTTTTAATCAACTCTGATTTATAACCTAGTTTTTTTCTTAATCTTGTTATATGTGTATCTAATGTTCTAGGATCCCCATAATAATCATAACCCCATACTAAGTCTAATAATTTATCTTTTTTTAATGATATTCCTACATTATTTAAAAATATAAACATTAACTCATATTCTATAGGTGTAAGTTCAACTTCTATTTCTTCTATTTTTATTACATTATTATTTAGTTGAAGAATTATATCTTCATATTTAAATATTTGATTTTCTTTCAATGAGTTAAATCTTTTTAATAAATTTTTTACTCTAGCAATTAGTAGCTGTGGATTAAATGGCTTTGACATATATTCATCTGCTCCTATATCAAAACCGAAGAGTTCATCTATATCACTGTCTTTTGCTGTTAGTATAAGTACTGGGATATCTGATTTTGATTTTATATGTTTGCATACATCCCACCCATCTACAATAGGCATCATTATATCTAGTATAGCTAGTGATATATTTTCTTTTTCAAATAACTCAATTGCTTCTTTTCCATTTTCCGCTTTATATACATTAAATTCTTCTAATTTTAAGAAATCATTTATTAACCTTAGTATTCTTAAATCATCATCAGCAACTAATATGTTAACCATTTCCCATTCTCCTTCATACTTTTTGTTTTATGTTAACATAAAACAAGCTCCGGTTAAACACCAGAGCTTGTCTTCTATTTAAATAATTTAAATTTTTCTAATTCTTGAACACTTAAAGGCTTACTATAAAAATATCCTTGTATATAAATTTTATTTGATTTTGTATTTTTTATAATTTTCATTTGATAATTTTCCTCTACACCTTCAACTACTATAGTTTTATCTTTTATAGTAGATAAGTAATCTGCTGTTTCTATAAGTGTCTTATTTATAGATGAAGTTCCTATATTATCAATAAAATATTTATCTAATTTAATTATGTCAAATTCAAACTTGTCTAACATAGATATATTCGAGTAATCTACTCCAAAGTCATCTAACGCTATTAAAAATCCGCTATCCTTTAAAATTTTTATGTTTTTGCTTGCAGACTCTTTATTTTTATAGTTATTATTTTCAGTAATCTCTATGCAAATAGCCCCTTTAGGTAAATCAGCTTCTTTTATTATCTCTTTAAATGTTTCTACGATATATATGCTTTCAATTTCTTTAAGTGATAAATTTATAGAAATATAGAATTTTTCATTTATATTCTCTATATTTTTAAATCTTTTAAAGTCCTCAACTATTCTCTTTAATATCCAAACAGAAACTTCTTCCATCATATCACATTTATTAATTTCTTCTATTATTATAGAAGGCATAATTAGTTTATTTTTCAATTCTAACCTAATTAGAGCCTCAAATCCCATAACTTTATTTTCTTTTGGGTTAACTATAGGCTGATAGTTTAAAAAATAGTTATCTTCTTTTATATATTTTTTTACTTTAGCTCTATGTATATATTTATAAATAATAGGATATATCTGAAGTTTAAATATTACAGCAAATAATATAAATATTATAACTTTAAAGAAATTATTTAAGGACTTTATTGTTGTATTTTCTTTCTTAGCTTTATTCATACCGTATTTAGCTATTACATTCTCATAATAATGATTTTTATAAAACTCTTTGCTCTTTTCTCTTATAAGGTTAGCTAATTCAATACTGTATTTATATTCGTTTTTTTCATCACCCAAAGTTGAATATACATCTATTAATCCATGTAAATATATATCCTTGTACTCTATACGATTTTCTTTGTTTGCTAAACTCAAACCCTTATTGTACACATCTATAGCGTCTTCATATTTCTTTTCTTTTTTATAAGTATTTGCTAATGCCTTATAATAATACATTTCTTTATTTGCATAAATATCTAGACTATTGTCATCTATCATAGATTCAGCTTTTTTTAAGTAATCATGTGCAGATTTGAAATCGCCTATTTCTGCATAATATTCACTCTTTATTGAAAGTTGTAAAACCTGAATATCATTTAGTGCATCTTGTTTTATAGAATAGCTATACTTGTCTATTTCATTTACATAACTTAATGATTTTTCATAATTGCCAAGCCTACTTTCAATTTGGGCTAGCTGTATTAATTTATAACAGTTTAAAATCGAATTCTCATATTTGTCATCTATCTGTAATTTATCCGTATATTTAATTATATTAATTGCAGATTCATATTCTCCAATTTGTTTCGCTGACACGCCCAAGTGTATTATAAGTCTATACAGTTCTTCCTTTTTATCCAACTTTTTAGCAAGTTCTATTGCTTTTAAATTAGTTTCTATATCATAATTATATCCATATAATGATAGACTTAGTGTAGATAGTTTTTGATACAAATATAGTTTTGACTCATCATCTAGCAAATTCTCATTTTCTTCTATCTTTCTATAGTCTTTAATGGCTAATTCTCTACCATTTTCTAAATCCAGCAAATCACTATGCATATTCCAAATAATTTTTTTATACTTACTGTAGCTATCTGTACTTATACTATTAAAACCCTCTTTAACATAATTTAGTGCCTTGCTTGTTTCTCCATTTTTTATAGCATCTTTACTTAAATAATAATAACTATATAATTTAGCAAAATCATTTTTATATTTATTTTGATTTTCTATTGCCTTTTTAAAATATTGTTTTGCTTCTTTATTGTTTTTCTCTAAGTTTTCACTATAATATCCTAATATAAAATAATCGTTAGAATCTTTATGGGCTTTAGAAAAAATTTCTACTTTTTCCTTTTTTAAATTGTCTTTATCTATAGCTTTATCATTTTCATAACTATATGATATATCTTCTATAATGTCATGATTTTCTTTCTTTATTAAATAATAAGACCCAAATATTAGAATAACTATAAAAAAACTTATTAAAACGTTTTTGTTTAGTTTTTTTATATCGGTTTCCTCCCTTATTATATTTAATCTAGTTATTTACTTTATTCTAGGTTTAAATATAGTGTCATTGTTATATATATCTATTTTTTTATTGTATCAAACAACTTTTCATATTATAAATAAAAATAGACCTTTTAAAAGGCCTATTTTTATTTATAATATAAAAAATCCTGCTGCAATAATGAAATAAACAGATAATAATTGTACACCTTCTAGCCAATTTGATTCTCCATCACTTGCAACTCTATTTACAATAAGAACAGACGCAATTAATGCTACTAATTCAAACGGATTAAATACAATACTCATAGGCGTAAACAGTAAACTTAAAAATATTAATACAGGAGCAACAAATAATATTATTTGTAAACTAGATCCAACTGCAATTTCTACAGCAACATCCATCTTATTTTTCATTGCCATTACAACAGCAGTAGAATGTTCTGCTGCATTTCCTATTATAGGTATTATTATTATACCTACAAAAAATTCACTCAATCCTAAGGTTGCCGTTAATGAATCTACACCACTAACTAAAAATTCACTTTCAATAGCTATTAATATAGTAGCTATTGCTAAAACAAATATAGACTTTTTAAGTGACCACTTAGCCTCTCCATCATTCTCAGGCTCTGATGAATATATATCTTTATGTGTATAAAACGAAAATACTAAACTTAATATGTATATTATAAACATTATTATAGCTACAATAATGCTTAATCCCTCATACTTTGTATTTAGCAAGCTGGGATTAATTGTATGCGTAAAAATTGCTGGCACACAAAGTCCTATAACTGCAAATAAAAGCATACTTGATGATACTTCTATAACTTTTTTATTGAATTTCTGATTTTTATGCTTTAGTCCTCCTAATAACATACTAGCTCCTAGTACAAGTAGTATGTTTCCTATTACCGACCCTGCGATAGATGCTTTTACTACGTCAAATAGTCCTGCTTTTAAAGCAAAGAACGAAATAATAAGTTCTGTTGCATTTCCAAATGTAGCATTTAAAAAGCCTCCTATTTTAGGTCCTGTATAAAAAGCTATTTCTTCTGTAGCTTCTCCCATAAGTCCCGCTAGTGGTATAATTGATAATGCTGCCAATAAAAACATTACTGTTGGTGGCAAGTGCATAAATTCTCCAATTATACTTATCGGTATAAATATAAGTAAATATTTTAATATTTTCATATTTTCACCTCTTAGATATTTAGTTTTTTTATAGTATTTTTTCTAACTTATTATATTCCTATAATTTTCCTTTGTCTATATTATCTACCTTATTGTATATAAAAATAAGCATAAAAAATAAAAAACATTTATAGGTAAGGATTTCCTAATTTAAAAATCTACCCATAAATGTTTTTTTACTTAATTGTTTATGTAATTTTTTATAGTCCCCAGTACTAACATAAATGCACTCCAATATAAAGCACTACAAGTAAATGCCGCATATTCATTTATAATTTCTATCCTTAATAATGTAATTGTTAAAAAAGTAATTATTGTGGCTATTACCCTAGATATAATTTTTTTTCTTAGTACATCATTAAAATCCATTTTACTTTTTATATTCTCTACAGGCGCTAACACATATATACATCCCCAACTTAATACTGTAAATAAAATAATTAAAAACTTATAAGTTGTTAAATCCTCATAACTACTCGAATATATAGTAAATATATATATCCCCATAAACATTAGTAATCTTATAATGTAACTTTTAGCTTTATATCCACAGGCAAATTTTCTTATTATCAAATAACATATTAAAAGTATTATTCCTTGAGTAACTTTCCCGAAGATAATTCCAACTAAAATTACACTTACAAAGCTTATTGCCAAAAATATTAAAGATTTTACTTTATCTCTATATTTTTCAAATTTTTCTGTGTCTATTATATTATTTAGCACAAGAAATGACACAAGTCTGTCGGTAAGTGATTCAATCATTAAGTCCTCCCTTTTTACCTTTTTACTTTAAATTACCATCTTCTATTTGTTTATTCAATACAAATTAAAAAACTAGTCATTAAATGTTTATATTTACCATTTTTTAATGCAAAAACTGACTTTTCCAAACAAAAAAGACTGTTTTAAAAACAGTCTTTAAATAGTATTATTGTACTTTTAGGGGGATTTCGAAAACTTCTTTAAGTCTTCTTGGTTTAAAATATATTTATATTAAAGTGCTTTAATTTTATATAAATTTTGTCATTTCCTATTGTCACGTTATTTTTTGTCTAATCTCGTTGTCTATGTATACAATATACCATTTATTTTTTTATTAGTCCATAGTATAATTATTTTTTTATGTAAAATTTTTTTAATTTATTTTTTATTCTATTTAAAATAAAGAGCCCAAATTAGTATACTAATTTGAGCTCTTTATTTTAATTTAGGTTTTAATCTATAAATGTAGTAACATCTTCTAATGGTTTTCTAGGTGGTTGTTGTGGTTGATTATCCTCTGCAACACCTAAAGCTATCATTGACATTAACTCATATCCAGGCTTTTCAAATCCTATAAGATTTTCAATTTCAGTTTTTGCATGAGTAGGTCCTGTCATATAACAAGTTCCATATCCCATTTGAGTTGCTGCTAGTAAGAAGTTTTCAACTGCTGCTCCTATGCTTTGAGCTCCTGATTGAGGAGATACTAATACCTCTAATAGATCCTTTGGAGCATCATTTTCTTTTAAAATCTTGTATTCTATCATTTTATACTCGCATCCATAAACTAATACAACAACAGGAGCATTTTTAAAACATGTATAATAGTTTATAACACTCATATGTATTTTTTTATCTTTTTCAGTTTTTGCTAATTCACCTATTTTTTCATGGCTTCTAGTAACTATATCAGCCATCTCATTTATCATATCTTTATTTTGAAGTACTACAAAATGCCAGTTTTGCTGATGCTTTGCTGATGGAGCAAATGTTGCAGCCTTTAAAAGTTCCATTATATCTTCTTTTGGAATAGGTTCATCTTTGAATTTTCTTATACTTTGACGGTTATATATGAAATCTAAGTTTGTCATTTTTAATTCTCCTTTGTCTATAAACTAATTTAAATTATATAAATAAAATAGTTTTATGTCAAACTATTTTATTTATATAATTTACTATCCTTTTTTAATAATTTTAATATAATAGTATTGTCGGAATTTTTAAATAATGCTATCATATGCAAGCATATATTTTTTACAAAGGGGGATTTTATGACAAAAGATATGACCGCTGGTAATCCAGTAAAACTAATTTTATACTTTTCTATACCACTTCTCATAGGTAATATATTTCAACAATTTTATAGTATGGTTGATACTATAATAGTAGGAAGATTTTTAGGGGTCAAGGCTCTTGCCGCAGTTGGATCAACTGGATCCATGAATTTTTTAATAATAGGATTCGTATTAGGTCTTACTTCAGGCTTTTCTGTTTTAGTGTCTCAAAAGTTTGGAGCAAATGATGTTGATGGAGTAAAAAAAGCAGTTGGAAGTGCAATTGTTCTATCTATTATTATGTCAATTTTAATAACATTTATAAGTGTTATTACATCAAAATCAATTTTACACTTAATAAATACACCTAGTGATATTATAGATGACGCGCAATCTTATATAGTGGTTATCTATGGAGGAATATTTGCTACATTTTTCTACAATATGATATCGAGTATACTCCGCGCTCTTGGTGATAGTAAAACACCTTTATATTTTTTAATAGTAGCATCAATTTTAAATATAATTCTTGATTTATTCTTTATAATAAATTTATCTATGGGAGTTGCCGGAGCAGCTTATGCAACAGTAATTGCTCAAGGTGTTTCTGGAGTTTTATGCTTATTTTATACTGCCAAAAAATTTCCTATATTAAAACTTGAGAAAAAACATTTTAAATTTGATAGTTTATATTTTAAAAAACATTTAGGTATTGGAATTCCAATGGCTCTTCAGTTTTCTATAACTGCTATAGGCGCAATTATACTTCAAGGTGCAGTTAATGCATTTGGATCAACAGTTGTAGCCGCTCATACTGCTGCATCTAAAGTAGAGCAATTGGTTATGCAACCTAGTATAACATTTGGAGTTACGATGGCAACTTATTGTGCTCAAAATCTAGGAGCTGGAAATATAGATAGGATAAAAGAAGGCGTTAAAAAATGTACTATTATAAATATTATTATAGGCCTTGTGGGAGGTCTTATACTATTTTTATTTGGTGATCAATTTGTTAAGCTATTTGTATCAAATTCTGATCCAGATGTAGTTGCTTACTCTATGAAATACCTAACTACAGTTGCCTTTTTCTTCATACCACTTAGCTTAATATTCATATATAGAAATGCACTTCAAGGAATGGGCTACACTTTAGTTCCTATGTTGGCTGGAGTTTGTGAATTATTAGCTAGAACAGTTGTTGCATTTACACTACCTTTATTCTTAGGTTATTTTGGAGTTTGCTTAGCAGGTCCTATGGCTTGGATTGCAGCTTGTATTCCATTAATTCTTGATTATATCAAAAAAATAAATACATTAAGTGAGTCTGAAGTTTTATCTATTCACATTTAACAGTCTTAAAATATTTTAAGACTGTTTTTTAGTATCAGTTTTTATATCAAACTGATATTTTCGTTGCAATTAATCCATCTAACTGATACAATATTGTAATATAATTGAATCGGAGGACTACTTATGAATCATAATAATTTTTCATTACAAAGATTATCAGTAAAAGATGAAACTAGAGCTCTAAAAGTTCTTTTATCAGCTATAATAGGCATTTATTTATGTAATTTAACTAATTATTTTAAAATATCAACAACCGTAATAACTGTGGGAATTGTATTTGCAATGCTTCCAACGGTTTCAGGCGCTAGAACTTATTGCATACAAAGATTCTTTGCAAATATATTAGGAGCTATACTAACATTTTGTATAGGTATTATTTTCAGCTGGAATATATATTCCCTTGCATTAATTTGTTCTTTAGATGTATTTATTTTTTATAGATTTAACTTAAATAAAACAAAACTCAGTTTAATGAGCTTAGTTTCGGGTAGTTTAATTTTATTTTTTACTATGAGTGACCCATCACAAATACTAGTAAGACTTTCATCTATTTTATTAGGATCACTTATAGCGATTACCATAAATGAGTTAATTTTACCTATTAACCAAGGCTTTAAAGTAGAGGAATTGATATTTAATTTTTCTAAAGAAGCCTTTAAAATCACTGATTATATGCTTTTGAACATATCTAGTTTAGATGTTTTAAACATTAAAAATTTAAGTCTGTATAATCAATCTATAAAACCCAATTTATTAACTTTAGATAAAGAGGCGAAAATTAATTCACTTAAAAATCATTTAAAACATTATAAATATAAAATTAATACTCTAGATTATCTAGGAATTGTTTGTGAAAGTTATTATGATTTCTTAAGTTTGGTTTCTAAAAATTTAGGCGAATTTAATAATTTATCGATTGAAGAAAAGTTATATATAAAAGAACTTTTATCTAATTTTACTATACAACATAAATATTTATTAGATAATGTGCTAAACAATAATCATATTCAAATTTTTGAGCTACTAGATATAGATCATAGTAAATTTGAGTTAAACAATTCGCTAAGTGTTTTATTGTTAGGGCGAGTTTTAGAATATAGGGAATCCCTAATTAAATTAAAAGAATCTATCGATAGTATTAATCTAAATAATACTTATCAGAGTGTTGAATTTTTTAAATTTAATATGTAATATATTTATATGAGAGAAAAATATAGGATAGATAAAAAAAGAATAAGCTATTTGAAGTACAATTACGTATTTTGTCCTAGATATAGAAGAAAGATTTTTGAGAATGATGAGGTGAAAAAAAGATTTTATGATGTAATAAAGTCTGAAGCAGAACTTTTAAATATAAAAATCTTATCTATATATTGCGGAGAAGATTACTGTAAACTTCAAGTCAATGCTCTTTCTGATATAAGTCCCCATGATATTATTGTCAAATTCAAAGTAAATTCTTCTAAGGTTTTGAGAAGTGAGTTTGAGCATCTTAACCACTTGGAAAGTCTTTGGACTAGAGCCTCTTTTGTAACTACAGAAGATGAAATTGACGATGATGTTTTAAATGAGTACTTAGAACTTCAGAAAAAAAGAGGTTAACATTAAATGGCATGATATAGTTTTATCTATATACATGCCATTTTTTAATATATTTAAAAATTTATATCCGAAAATTCTACTGCAGCTTTTGAATTGCTTGAACTATAAGAGTTTATTTCAAAATCATTATCTTTTTCAGTTTCAATAAATCTAATAGGTAAAATTACTATAAACTCACTTCCTTCTCCGAGTTTTGAATTTACAATAACATCACCTTTGTGCATATTTGTAAATATTTTAACAAGAGATAGACCTATTCCGCTTCCTTCATTTTTTCTGACCATAATATCATCAACTTGCGTAAATCTATCAAATATTCGTTCCAAGTCTTCAGATTTCATTCCAATTCCAGTATCTTTTACTGAAAATTCAAGAACATTTTGTTCTTCATCTATATTTACATTTATATATATATTTGTATTGTCTTTTGAAAATTTAATAGCATTTGATATTAAATTTAATACTATTCGTTCTATTTTATCAGGATCTACGCTCATAGTTAATTCTTCGCAATTAGTATCAAATATTATATCTATATTCTTACAGTCTGCATATGGTATAACAGATGTAACTATGCTTTCTAGTAAAAATATTATATCCACATTTTTTAATTTCAAGTTCATAAATCCCGAATCAACTTTAGCTATATCAATAATATTATTAGTAAGTCTTAAAAGCCTATTGCAATTTTGCTTTATTATATTTGTTTTATTCAAATTGCTTTCTGAATAACTATTATTAACTTTTTTCATATTAATATCTAATATTTGATTTGCAGACATTATAACAGCAACTGGAGTTCTTAACTCATGACTAATATTAGATATAAAATTACTTTGTGATTTTTGCATATTCTCTGCTGTTTCTTTTGCTTTTATTAACTCTTTTTGATAGTTTATTTTTTTTACAGTATATAATATTAATGAAGCTATAACAATTAATAAGCTTATTGTTAATGACAAATACCCATATACCATTTCTTTATATTTATAAAGAGTGTCAATTGGACTATTAACTACTTGAGAGTCATTTGGCAATTTTTTTATATTTATATTATAAAATTTCAACTTATTATAATCAAATATGTAATTATCTATCTTATTCCCGTCAATAATTTTTTCTTTTGGATTTTCACCATCTAATATTTCCTTTGCTATTTTACCTGCAGCTTTTCCTTGTTCAGCATGACTAACTACTTTGCCACCAATAAATCCACATTCTATTCCATAATTCATAGTTGAATATATTGGGACATTTGTACTTTCACTAATTAGCTTATATGAACCTTTTATAGATTTTACATTTCCCAATTTATCTCTATATGCATACATTACAAACAATACATCATTATCACCTAAAGTTTTTAATTTCTTTTTAAGTTCTTCAAAACTCATATCTTTTAAAGAAATCAAATTAAATTTTGTATCTTTGAATTCCTTTTTTAATACATCTAAGTTATAATCTAAATTTAAAGAATTTGAATATGCATCAGTTATAATTGTTATGTCTTTGTTTTTATGAAGTTTTCTTATTAAGTCTATATTTTCCTTTATAGATTGTGGTTCTGTTACTCCATAAACTAATTTTGATTTTTTTGCTAATTCGATATTATTATTAGAACTTACACCTAAAAAGATTATTGGGGTATTTTTAAATAATTCATCTCTATGTTCCATGCCAAACTCAAATGCTTGGTCATCCCCTAAAATAACAGCATCATACCCTTTTTGATCTCTTAACCTATGCTTTAGTAATTCATAAAATTTTTCTTTATTCTCTTCTCCTAAAAATGTTCTTGAATCCATATATTCAATTTGAAGATTTACATCTTCATTTATTCCAGACTGTATTCCCTCAATTTGGTCTGAAAATGTTTCAACATTAGGATTATAAGAGCTTATAAATAAAACATGCTTTTCTTTTTCAGATGCATACGTTGTATTAAAAATCAAAAACCATGCTAATCCAACTAAAATAAATAATATATTTATTTTGTTTTTTTGTATCATTCTCCCCCAACCCTTACTTGTTTAATATCTTTTGTATGAATTTGTCCTATCAAGTAATATTATATCAAGTTTTACTTTCTCTTGCTTGTAATTTCCAAATTTAAACATAAAAAAACAATTTAAAAATTGGGCTAAAATTTAGCCCAATTAATTAATTATTTTTATTATTATATTCTCTAATTAGCTCTCTTTCTCCTAATTCAACTAATTTTTTGCTCATCATTCCACCTAAATTTCCACCCATTACTCCGCTTTCATAAGACGTTTTATTCGCTCCATTAACATGTTCACTTTGTATTCCTAATTCTCCAGCCATTTCTAACTTCATTTGATTTAAAGCTTTTTTTGCATTGCTTACTAACGGTTTATTTGTCATAAAAATTACCTCCTTAAACTGTAATTATCTATAATTTTTACAGTTTTAAAAAGTATTATTATGCATTTTCTGTTAATCCACTGTATATTTTAAAATTTATTAATATTTTACCTTTTTATATCCTCTAAATTTTGGATTTGTGGATTATAGTTTAAAACTTTCTTTGTGCTTTTGCTAAAAAATAAAGGTACACATCCTATCATGCAAATTAAAAAACAACCTATCATAATGCTTCTTGGATAAAAAATATCTCCAAGAACTCCTCCTATTAATGTTCCTATTGGTTGGATAGCTATAGAACAAGTCATAACTATACTCATCACTTTCCCTCTCATATCTTGTGGCACAGTAACCATCATTGATGACATCATAACTGTATTTGATATTGTATTAAAAAATAATCCAAAAGAAAAGCATACGCACATTACATAAAATTTATTTATAAGTACTCCTAAAAAGAAAAAAGTGATAGTTAAAAATAATGATATAAGCATTGTTTTAGCTCTATTTTCAGCTTTTATATTTATATTTGTAAGTAATATACTAGCTACAATCATCCCTATGCTTTGGAAGGCAGATATGACTCCATATCTTGCCACTCCCAAATATTCTTCCATCATAAACCATGGTCTTAAAAGTATCGAAAAAATAGCAAAGAAAAAATTTAACGCAAAACATACAGCAAGCAATACCACTAATCCTCTAAAACCAAATGTAAAGTTTAGTCCTTCTTTAAAATCTTCTCTAAATGTTAATTTTGATTCTTTTTGCTCTACTTTAGGTATACTTATAAACATTTCAGTTACAGTTGATATAATATAACTTATTCCATTAAATATAAACATTACTGAAGCTCCAAGAATTGAATATATAAACCCACCTGATAGGCTACCTACTAGACTTGTTGTTGACACAGCCATTTGCTGTGCTGAATTTGCTTTTACTATGTTATCATTAGAAACTAAATCTGGAATAATTGAACTTATTGCCGGATTGAAAAATGCAGAACATATACCACATATTACTCCAATTAAAATAACCATCCAAACTTCTAATATGCTTTTATATGCTGCATACCCTACAAATAAAATTCCTATTCCCCTTATTAGATCTCCTAAAATTATCATCTTTTTTCTATCAAATCTATCTACTATAACTCCTGCAAAAGGCCCAATTATAATTCTAGGTAAGCTTATAGCTGCCATCAATATTCCCATTATAGATGATGATCCTGTTTTATCTAGAACCCAAAACCCTAAAGCCATAGAGTAAAATGCGTCCCCAAGACACGAAACTAACTGACCTTGCCACAATAAAAAAAAGTTTTTATTCCATAATTTTTTAGGTTTTTCAAAGCTTTTTATACTATCCACAATTAACCCGCCTTTTAGTTTTAATTTTTTATTTATACTATAAGTATATACACGAGAGTAATATTTGTCACTAATCCACTTAAAATATTCAATTTTATTTTTAACTTATTTAATTTTATTTATTGTTTTTATTAATTTTATCAATTTATACATTTCATTATTAAATATTTAAATTATTATAAAATACAAATAATAATTTCCTTAAACCTAAAAAAGGCCTACATAAAAGTAGCCCTTTCTAGATATATTTTTTTATTATTTATAAATATTCTTCTATCGCCTCTCTAGCTAATCTATCTGCTATATCATTATATTTATTACAACTATGCCCTTTAACTTTTATAAATGTTATTGATAAATCTTTACTATACTCTTCTACAAATCTAACATATGATTGAGTGTATTCATTTTTAGCTTGCCAAGCCCCAGCTGCCCAAAGTGAAATGTTTTTTAAATCATGATATATACATAACTTTTTTAAGCCCTCATCATGAGCTAATTTTATAGCATATTTAGCAGCCTCTATTTCACCTACTATATTCCATTGATCCCACTTATCATGTCCTGCTGTTTTATATTCTTGAATTAAATCTTTTTCAATATCAATTACTGCAATACCCGATCCAAAAGTTTTTGATACTCTATCATAACTTCCATCGACGAAAGCTATCATATCATAATTACATTTTATATCTTCTGGTTCAATGTAATTTTCAAAGTAATCTACATTTGCTTTACTTTTTATTGGCTTTAATTCTTTATCTTTAGATTCTGATGTTAATTTACTTTTAACATTAGTTTTAGATTTCTTTGATATATTTTCTACCTTTATTCCTGCAAATTTTTCAGCTTCTTCTAACATTTTAAAACTCTTATATATAGAACCTGGAAATTTATTAACCTGTTCTTTACATTCATCCCAAGTTGTATAAACTCCCGGTTTTTTTCCTACTTTAACTGCATAAAATTTTTTACTCACAGCATACTCTCCTATCTTTAGTTTCCTTGTTTATAATTTAATATTATTATGAATCTATTAATTTATCAAATATTTTATAAACTTTATAAACTTTTTTACTATATTTTAACTTTTTATATTGACATAGTAATTGAAAACAATTATCATTAAATTAAACAACTGATATTAATTATCAATTCCATTTAGGAGGTAAAACTATGAAAATTATATATTGGAGTGGTACTGGTAATACAGAAACTATGGCAAATCTTATAAGCAGTGGTTTATCTAATCAGGGTAAGTCAGCTGAGCTTTTAAGAGTAGAGTCAGTAAATGTAGATGATTTAAAAAATGAAGATATATTAATACTAGGTTGCCCATCAATGGGTGATGAAAATCTAGAGGAGGTTGACTTTGAACCTTTCATAGAATCTTTAAAAGGTATGGGTGCAGGTAAGAAAGCATTTTTATTCGGCTCTTATGGATGGGGCGATGGTGAATGGATGAAAAAATGGGAAGAACAAATGGATTCATACGGCTTTGAACTTCCATTAGAATCAGTAATAGTAAACGAAGCTCCTGAAGGTGATGATAAAGACCTTTGTATTAAATTCGGAGAAAATATAGCTAAATTATAAATTTTTTAAAGTCAATAAATGCATCCTAAAATTATTATGTTCATAAAAATAGAGCTAAAAAATTAGCTCTATTTTTTATTAAGTTTTCAAATTTATTTAATTTAATATTGACTTTTTAATTGAAAACAATTATCATCATATTAGAGCAAATGATAATTAATATCATTCCACTTAGCTCATAAGTAAGCCTATATTTTAAAATATTGTATATTTCCTAAAACAAACAAATTTCAAAAAGGACTGTCCCCCAATTTATCAATTGTAACAGTCCTTTTTGTTATTCATCATTTAATTTATAACCTACACCAATTTCAGTTATTATATATTCAGGATTTGCTGGCTCTTTTTCTATTTTTCGTCTTAGTGTTGCCATAAATACTCTTAATGATTTTATTTCACTACCAAGTGCACTTCCCCATATTTCTTTTGCAATAAAATTATGAGTTAAAACTTTTCCATGATATTTTACAAGCAATGATAGTATATCATATTCACTAGGTGTTAAATGTATTTCTTCACCATCAACACTAACCTTTCTTTTTTCAAAGTCTATAAATAAACCTTTATGTTCAAAATCAGTCTTTGAGTTTACCTTTGGTTTATTTTTTTCAGAGTGTCTAATAGCTACCCTAACTCTTGCTAGTAATTCTGCTATTGAAAATGGCTTAGTTATATAATCATCAGCTCCCATATCAAATGCTTCTACTTTTTCTCGATCTTGTTCTCTTGCTGATACTACAATTATAGGAACATCAGATAAGTTTCTTATATTTTTTATTACATCTATTCCATCCATGTCTCCTAATCCTAAGTCTAACAATATAACATCAGGAGAATGTGACATAGCTAGTGATATTCCCTCTTTTCCGTTTATTGCCTCTTTTATTATATATCCTTGAGTTGAAAGAGATGCATTTATAAATTTACGAATTGTATCATCATCTTCAACAATTAAAATACTATGCTTATTCATATTGTCCCCCATTTAATTAATCTTCCTTAGGTAATGTAAATTTGAAAGTTGCACCTTTATCTAAGTTATTTTTAACGCTTATTTCGCCTTTATGAGCATTTATTATTGACTTACAAATTGATAACCCAAGACCTACTCCTTTTCTTGAATCTGAATAGTTTAATTCTCCAGTAAAAAATCTATCAAATATGCTATCTATTACTTTCTCATTAATTCCAGGCCCATTATCTGTAAATTCAAAAGCTACATTATTACCTAATTCATATACACTTATTTTAATTTCACATGCTCCATTTGAATACTTTATAGCATTATCAATTAAGTTTATAAAAACTTGCTCTATAAGCTTTGCATCCATTGGCACAAAGAGTATTTTATCTGGCATTTCTATTTTAATTTTTATATCTTGGATTCTCTTTTTTATATGAGATAAAGATTGTGATATAACCTCTTCAACTATTTCTGGATTTTTAGTTACCTCAAGTTTTCCTTCATCTATCCTAGTCATACTAAGTAAATTCTCGACTAGTCTAATTAACCATTGTGTATCTTCAAATACTCCATTTAACAGTTCATCAATAATACTTTCATCTATTAAGTTTTTATTTTTAATTATAGTACTCACAGCGCCACTTATTCCAGCAAGTGGTGTTCTTAAATCATGAGAAATCGCTCGTAATAAACTACTTCTTAATCGTTCACTTTCTATTTCAAGACTAGCTTCTTTTTGAACTTCTGATAAAATTTCTCTTTCTAGTGCTATAGCCATTTGAGCAATTACTGCTTCAATTAGGCATATATCTTCATTATCAAGTTTTTTATCAATACAAGCTACTCCTATCACTCCTAGCGTTTCGCTCATACCAATTATAGGCATATAGAATCCATTTGACCCTGGCAAAGTATCTGTGCCTGTACCTGCTATAGAATTATTATTAAAAGCCCAAGTTGCAACAGCTTTTTCGGAATCATTTATAAAAAATTCTTCATCTTGTTTGTTTTTTATATTTTTATAAAGATTTAACTGCTTTTTATTTTTATCAATCGCATAGCATGCAACATTTTTATTTAATCCTATTGATAAAAGCTCTAAACCAGTATTTATAATATCTTCTTTATTTGATAATCTTAAAAAACTTCTTCCAACTTTATATAGCATCTGTGTATTTTGCTCACGCTTTGAATAAATTTCTACTTGCTGCTTTATTCTTGATGTAAGTGATGACGTTATTATTCCAACTATACAAAATACAAATAAAGTAATTATATAGTTAGTATCATCTATATCTAGTGTATATAGTGGACTTGTAAATAAATAATTTAATAGAATTATATTTAAAATAGAGCTTATTATACCTGTTCCATATCCATTTGTAAATACAGATATTAATGCTATATCGAGCATATACATTAAATATATATTTTCTTGAATAAACCCAGCATTTTTTAATATATGTGCAATGAGCGTTGTTATTGTAGTTATAATAACTATTTTAAATATATCTATTCCACTAATTTTAAATTTAGAAATAAATCCATTTTGTTTTTTAGGTCTATAATGTCTGCTTTTTTCCCCTTTATATGGTATTACATGCACATCTATATGATCAGCCTCATCAATTAATTTATCTACTACATCTCTTTTTACAAACCTCGAAAATACACTATGTTTTCTATGATTTCTTCCAATTATAATTTTGGTTACATTTCTCATTTTAGAATACCTTAGTATATCTTCTACCATATTATCTCCATGCAATAATACAACTTCTGCACCTAGCTTTTTTGCAAGTTCTAAATTAGACTCTAGTTGAGATTTTGCTTCTTTGGATAATTCTTCTTTGTTGGGGTCTTTTATATAAATAGCAATTACCCTTGATAGTGATGATTGAGAGATTCTAGATGCGGTTCTTATTAACTTAGCAGTAGATGGTGATGGAGATATGCAAACAAGAATAGTCTCGCTCGTTGGCAACACTTCTACTCCACCTTTTGATAATCTGGTTATTTCAACTTCTTTATTAACTTTTTCAGCTGTTTTTCTTAAAGCTAATTCTCTTAATGCTACTAAGTTTTCCTTTACAAAGAAATTTTCTTGTGCCTTTACAGCTTGTTCTTTTTTATATATTTTACCTTGGTTAAACCTTTCTAACAAAACATCTGGCTCTACATCTATAAGCTCTAATTGTGATGAAATATCAATTAACTTATCAGGTATAGTTTCTTTAACTGAAACATTAGCTACAATTTCAATTATATCGTTTAAGCTTTCTAAATGTTGTACATTTACAGTTGTATATACATCTATTCCGGCTATTAACAGTTCCTCTATATCTTGCCATCTTTTGCTGTGCCTACAACCCTTAGCATTCGTGTGTGCTAACTCATCTACTAGTATAACCTCTGGTTTTCTTTTAAGTGCTAAATCTAAGTTAAATTCTTTTAAATCTATAGTTTTATACTTTATATATTTTAATTCAAGTACCTCTAACCCCTCTAGAAGAGCTAGTGTTTCTTTTCTAGAGTGAGGTTCTATATATCCAACTACTACGTCTACTCCACTTTCCTTTAAACTATGTGCAGACTCAAGCATGGAGTATGTTTTGCCTACTCCTGCTGCATATCCAAAGAAAATTTTTAATTGACCTCTTTTTTGTTTTTTTTCTTCTTTATTTATTTTATTTAATAAACTTTCCGGATCTGGTCTATTCATAAATCCCCCTACTAATTATTTAATTTTCTCCAAATCTAGATTAAGCTGTAATACATTTACTGTAGGTTCTCCAAACATACCTATAAGCTTAGAATTTGTATTTTTATCTATAAGTTCTAATAATTTTTCTTTAGAAACTTTACTATACTTAGAAACTCTATCAACTTGGTATTTAGCTCCTCTTACTGATATATCTGGGTCTAGCCCACTTGCTGATGCAGTTACTAAATCTACAGGAATTTTCTCTGTATTTTTTTCATCATATTTTTTGTACATTTTTATTCTTTCATTTAATACTTTATCAAATGCTTCTCCAGTTGGAGACATATTACTTCCAGAAGACCCTAACGGATTGTATGGATAATCTTGAGTTTCTGATGGTCTTGACCAGAAATATTTTGGGTCTGTAAAGTTTTGCCCAATAAGCTTTGATCCTACCATTTTATCATTTTCTTCAATTATACTACCATTTGCTTTATTTGGTACAAATATTTGAGCAAAAGCAGTTATTGTTAATGGATATATAATCCCAGTTATGACTGTCATAATTAAAAGTATTAATGATGCTCTTTTTATATATTTCATATCTCAATCTCCTTATAATATTATAAAATTGTACCTATAATCATGTCTATAATTTTTATACATATAAATGGTGTTATAATCCCACCTACACCATATATCATTAAATTTCTTGATAAAAGTTTACTTGCAGGCAATTCTCTATATTTAACTCCTTTAAGTGCAAGTGGCACTAATGCAATTATTATAATCGCATTATATATAACCGCACTCATTATAGCACTTTCAGGGCTATTAAGATTCATTATATTTAACTTATCCAATTGTGGATAAACTCCTAAAAATAATGGTGGTATTATTGCAAAGTACTTAGCGATATCATTTGCAATACTAAAAGTCGTAAGGGCTCCTCTTGTCATAAGCAGCTGTTTACCTATTTTTACTATTTCTATTAATTTAGTTGGACTAGAATCTAAATCTACCATGTTTCCTGCTTCTTTTGCAGCCTGTGTACCTGTATTCATAGCAACAGCAACATCTGCTTGGGCAAGTGCAGGAGCATCGTTACTCCCATCCCCCGTCATAGCTACCAAATGACCTTTTCTTTGGTACTCATGAATTAAATCAAGTTTAGCTTTAGGAGTTGCCTCTGCTAAAAAATCATCAACTCCGGCTTCAGCTGCTATTGCTGCCGCTGTTAAAGGATTATCTCCTGTTATCATTATTGTCTTTATTCCCATCTTTCTTAAATCATTGAATTTTTCATATACTCCCTTTTTAAGAATATCTTTTAAATATATAACCCCTAATACCCTATTGTTTTTACAAACAACTAAAGGAGTCCCACCTTTTTTTGAAATTTCCTCAACAATTTCATCACATTCCTTAGGATATTTTCCACCCTGTTCTTCTACAAATTGTTTTATAGCACTTGCTGCACCTTTTCTTATTTTATCTTCGGTTAGATTAGCTCCACTCATTCTAGTCTTTGCTGAAAAAGGTACAAATTCTATATCATTATTTGATAAATCATTATCATCCAATGAATACATATTTTTTGCAAGCACAACTATACTTCTTCCTTCAGGAGTTTCATCTAATACAGAACTCAATTTTGCACAATCCACAAACTCTTCCATATCTACATGTTTAAGAGGTATAAAATCACTTGCTTGTCTATTTCCATGAGTTATAGTACCTGTTTTATCTAAAAGTAGCACATCTACATCTCCAGCTGCTTCTATAGCTCTTCCTGATGTTGCTAAAACATTTTTATTATTTAATCTACTCATTCCTGCAATTCCAATTGAAGAAAGCAAACCTCCAATAGTCGTTGGGGCTAAACAAACTAATAAAGCTACCAGTGAAGTTATAGAAACTACAGTCCCTGCCCCATTTTGTTTTACTGCAAAGTAACTAAATGGATATAAAGTTACTGTTACTATTAAAAATATTGAAGTTAATGCAATTAATAATGTTTGTAAAGCTATTTCATTTGGTGTTTTTTTCCTTTTAGCTCCTTCTACCATAGCAATCATTTTATCTAAAAAACTTTCACCTGGACTTGATGTTACTTCAACTATTAAATAATCAGAAACTACTGTAGTTCCACCTGTCACTGCACATCTATCCCCACCTGATTCTCTTATAACTGGAGCACTCTCTCCAGTTATAGCACTTTCATCTACTGAAGCAACGCCTTCTATAACATCTCCATCTGCAGGAACTTGCTCATTTGCATCAACTAAAACTATATCTCCTTTTTTTAATAAGCTTGATTGTATCATTTCAAAATCACTATTTTTGTCGCAAGATTTTAGCTTTTTAGCTAATACATCTTTCTTTGCAGCTCTTAAACTACTAGCCTGAGCTTTACCTCTTCCTTCTGCTATAGCTTCTGCAAAGTTTGCAAATAATACTGTAGACCATAAGAAAATACTTATCATTAAATCAAATGATGTGTTATCATTCGTCATATTAAAAAATGACATAATAGTCATTAAACTAGTAATTATTGATCCTATATATACTACAAACATAACTGGATTTTTAAGCTGTACTTTAAAACTTAACTTTTTAATAGAATCTTTTATAGCATCTTTTAAAATATCTTTGCTTACAAAGCTTTTATTTGAATTACTCATAATAATATCTCCCTTATACTAAAGTTTAAAAAAACATATTCAAATGTTCTGCGATTGGTCCAAGAGCTAGTGATGGTAAAAAGCCTAATGCTCCTATCATAAGAACAACTCCAACTAATAAAAATACAAATAACATATTATTAGTTGCTAGTGTTCCTGCACTTTGTGGTACTATTTTTTTACTAGCTAATGATTGTGCTATTTTTATAATTAAAACTATTGGTATAAAACGAGCTAATATCATTATTAAACTTGTTAATATATTCATAAAACTATTGTTTACATAAAATCCTGCAAATGCACTTCCATTGTTATTTCCTGTAGAACTTAGTGCATATAAAATTTCTGTGAATCCATGTGGTCCATTATTAGTTAAGAAAAAGTCTATATTTGGAACCATACATGTTATAGCACTTCCAACTAATACTAATGCTGGGGTAGTTATTATTAAAATTGACGCCATTTTCATTTCAAATGGTTCTATTTTTTTGCCTAGATATTCTGGAGTTCTACCTACCATAAGCCCTGATATAAACACCGTAAGAATTACAAATGCAAGCATTCCATAAAGTCCACATCCAACTCCTCCAAATACAACCTCTCCTAATTGCATAAGTAATGTTAGAATCATTCCTCCCATTGGTGTAAAAGAGTCATGCATAGAGTTTACAGATCCATTTGATGCTGAAGTAGTTGTTACTCCCCATATAGCTGAATTTATTACTCCAAACCTAGCTTCTTTTCCTTCCATGTTTCCACCAGATTGATCAGATTTAAATTCGCTTGTTATATATTTATTATCTGCAAGCTCTGGAGTAGCTTTAAACTCAAAATACATTGCAGATGATATTGCTAGTGTGAATATAATCATCATTGCACATAAAATTACATTTCCTTGCTTTCTATCGTTTACCATCTCTCCAAATGTAAAGCATAATGCTGCAGGTATTAAAATTATAGAAACAACTTGTGCCATATTTGATAAGTAAGTTGGATTCTCAAATGGATATGCTGAATTTGTCCCAAAGAATCCACCTCCATTAGTTCCTAATTGTTTTATGGCAATTTGACTTGCTGCAGGCCCTCCTGGAATTATTTGATTATCTATTACACCTTTATTTTCTGTTTCTACACTCTGTACTAACTTAACTTCTTGATAAGGCTTTAAATTTTGTACTACGCCTTGTGTAGTTAAAAACATAGCTAAAACAAGTGAAAGTGGTAATAGTATATATAAAGTTGATTTAGTTAAATCTTTCCAAAAGTTTCCTATAGAGTTACATTTACTTCTTTTAAATCCTCTTATTAATACCATAAGTACACTTATTCCTACAGCTGCTGATAAAAAGTTTTGAACAGTTAATGCTATCATTTGAGTTAAATAGCTTAAAGTACTTTCTCCACTATAAGCTTGCCAGTTTGTATTTGTAACAAAACTTGTAGCTGTATTAAAAGCTAATTTCCAATCTATATTTTTTAGTTTTTCTGGATTTAATGGAAGTATATATTGAATCATTTGCAATAAGAATACAAATATTAAGCTTATTAAACTAAATGAAATAACACTTAATATATATTCTTTCCCATTCATTTCTTCATCTTTTTTTACATTTAATACTTTATATATAAACTTTTCAATCGGTGATACTATCCTAGTTAAAAACACCTTTTCATCTTTAAATACTTTCGATATATAAATACCTAAAGGTTTTGCTAGTAATATAACTACTGCAATAAAAACAAATACTTGAATTACAATACTCATCTTCATAATCTCCTCCTAAATTTTCTATATACTCATTTTATGTGTTTTGATATAAAGTGGAGGTTAAGATAATTATTGCTGTATTAAGATTGTATAAAGATTAAAAAGCAAACAAATTTGAATTAAACCAAAAAAAAGGTTACCTAATTTATTAGATAACCTTTTAAAATACTATTTACTATTTTACATATACGTTAGATACATATCCAATATGTCCATTAAACTTTATTTTATGCCAATCAAACTTAGTATCTAAAACTTCAACTTTTTCTCCCTTTGATAAGTAACCGATTGTGTTAAACATACTACCTCTTCCGTTTCTTACACAAACTCCATCAGATAAAGCTATAGCTACATTTTTATTAACTTTAAGCCCTTTTTCATCTTTAAATCCTAAATTAGAAATAACTCCGTCAACTATACCATTAGCTATCTTTTCTTGATATTCATTAGTTGTTAACTTATTTCCTTCATCCTCATTTGATATAAACCCACACTCTACAAGTACTGCTGGAGCTTCATTGTCTCTTAAAACTTGTAAGTTTCCTTTTTTAGCCCCTCTATTAAGTCCATTAGTGCTACTTAATAAACTTTTTTGAACTACATCTGCAAACTCTTTATTTTCATCGTTATAATAAAAAGTTTCTATCCCTTTTGTAGTTGTATCTTCTGCTGCATTTTGATGAATAGATACAAACATGTCAACATCTGCTAAGTTTGACTTATTTGTTCTTTCTCTTAGTGAAACATATTCATCACTTTTTCTACTAGTCATAACATCTATTCCACGTTTTTCTAGCTTTGCTTCAACTTTATTAGCTATTTGAAGATTTAAATTATCTTCGATTCTATTATTATAAGCAGATCCATTATCATTTCCACCATGGCCTGCATCTATGAACACCTTATAATTATTTGCGTGAGAAACTGTCATTGTCGACATAAATGCTGTTGATAAAACTACAGCTACTACACTTCTTCTTATTGTCGTAATTTTCAAAATATTCCTCCTTTTTAACTTTTGTGTAATTTTTACTACACAAACTATTATACATAATTTTTCATTTTTTTCAACACCCTTATTTTTTTTGACATTTTATGATCCCTTACCCAAATTTTATAAAATTAATAATTAAAATAAAAAAGGTGCATTCAAGTTAAATTGAATTCACCTTTTTTATTTTAATTATTAATCACAATCACATCCAGATTCTTCAGAATCATCATCACAGTTATCCCAAGGTATCAATACTGGCGGTTTATCTCTTTTCTTTAAACAATTAACAGTTTTTTCAAATGATTTTTCTAGTTCATTAGCTAATACATTTATATCATTTTGTTTACCTTGAGCATCTTTTATATCCTTAATAGCTGCATTTTGTGCTGGAACAGCTTTTTCTAATTCATCCATTATAGATTTTAAGTCACAAGCTGCTTGCGCTAATGCAGCTTCTATTTCTCCCAAATTATTTGCTAAGCTTCCAACATTATCATTAATTGCAACTAGTGCTGATTTTACTTCTTTTTGGTTTTCTTTAGCATTTTTTAAATCATTTCCTAATTCTTCATTTCTTAATTTGATACTATCTATAATATTTTCTGTTCTCTCTATATCCTTTTTGCAGTTTTCTCCACCACATCCATGATCCTTACATTTGTAATAACATATATTTTCCCATTTATTTGCATTTTCACATTCATTCCAACCATTTTGTTTATAGCTCATCTTTACAATCCCCCTTACAAATTTTTAAGCTTTTAGCCTGTAATCCATATTATGCCTAACACATACTTTTGTTTACTTTTTGATGTCACAAAAAAGGAATGTAAATAAATTTACATTCCTAAAAATACTATATAACTAGCAACCGCAACCCCAGTCTGGTTTTTCCTCATCACAATCATCCAAAGGTATTAATATTGGATTTCCGTCTTTTTCTTTTAAACATTCTACTGTACCATCAAAAGCATATTCTAAATTGTCTATTAAATCTTTTAAATCTTTTTGCTTATCTTGAGCATCTTTTATATCTTCTAATGCTGCATTTTGTGCTGGTATAGCATTATCTAAATCTTTTATTATGCAATTTAAGGTCTTTACAGCATTAATTAAAGCATCTTCTATATGTCCTATATCTTTAACTAAATTAGCTACATTATCATCTATATTATCTAAAGCTGATTTAACAACTTTTTGATTTTGCTTAGCGTCTTTTAAGTCTTTGCCTAATAAATTGTTTTTAGCTCTTATATCATCTATAAGACATTTTGTTCTAGCTATTTCTTTATTACAATTTTTAGAGCATCCATTTTTACATTTATAGTAGCATACGTTGTCCCATTTATTACTTTCGCAGTTATTCCACATATTCTTTTTACAACTCATAGATAAATACACACCCTTTTATTTATTCTACAGATTTTTCATCTGTAATATATAATATGCCTAAATAATATACTTGTTAACATTTTCTTCTATTTTAAAACAAAAAAATAGAAGCTATCTAAGCTTCTATTTCACTATTTATATCTATATTTAAAATCTGATTAATTATATACATACATCCCTTAAAACCAATATAAGGTGTATCAATACATTCATCAACTAAATCTAAACTGGTACTGCTTATTTGTAAATCTTTCTTAGATTTATGTCTCATATCAATACTAACCCTATCCCCTAAAAGTATCAATAGTTCTTTATCATTTAAATATTTGGTTGTTTCTAGATATAATTTCTCATTTACAATGTTTGCATCATCACAAGTCTTATAAATAATTTCTTTTTTATCAACATTAAATCCTAGTTCTTTTAGCATTTCACTAATTCCTAGAACAGTATCAAAATCCCCAAATATAGCACAGTCTTTACTTCCTTTATAAAAATAAAATTTCTTTTTTACTTGAAGCAATCTCTTTTTTACTTGGGTCATTTCATCATTGTATTTTTCTTCATCTAATTCATATCCATCTATTTTTTTTATGGATTCTATGAATTTTATAACATTTTTAAATCCATATAAATTTATATAAACATATGGTATTCCATACTCTTCTTCCATATATTTAGCAGCTTTTAATGCTTCTTTTCTAGCTACTATATTTAATGATGCCTTTGATGCATTTTCTATTTGTTCAATACTAGAGTTAACTGTAAACATAGTGTTTACTTCTTTATTAAATAGCTCTTTCATTATCCTTTGTAACTCTTTTATATCTGCTAAATAATTGTATTTATCAACACTAAATCCCATTATGTTATATTTATTCATGTCTTTTTCATTATGCTTTACTATTTTTTTAGCTAAAAATTCTAATGCAAATTCTCGTCCTATATTATAGTCATAATTTAAATTGCTCATATTTATAGGTAGTAACTTGCAATTTGCAACACCCTTTAAATCTTTGCATAAATCTAATATCTTTTCACCAATCATACATGGCTGAGAAGATTCTACAATAAAAATATATTTAGGCTTAATATCATTATCTAAATTTATAATAGCATCTTTCAATTTTCTAAATACATTGCAAACATTTTCTTCTTCATCAATATGTATAGAATATATCTTGCATTTATTCTCATTGCATATTTTGTTTATATTTTCTACAAAATGATGAGTCTTTATATGCGTTCCAAATTCAATTACACATATATCACTTATACACGATAGCGTCCATATTATTCCTATTTTATCATCAGGTATTTTTAAATATTTAAATTCTTCATCCATAATATAATTCCTCCAATGGTGCCAACATCAAATTTTTATCCAATCACTAAAACTCAGATTGTATAAATAAGTTAAAAGCTATTTTTAGCTTACATATTGGAATTCCATTTTGGAAAAGATTTATTTTAAATAATTTATATACTATTTAGTTTTTTAACTCTACTATATAATTTTATTAAATCATTTAAATATTTACAATTTCAAAAGCAATAATTGGATTGTCCCATATATAAGCTTTTACATTTAACATTACTTATTTAAACGTTTATTTTTGTTTATACCCATTTTTTTTTGTTCAAATCATATTTTTTTATTTTTTTAAATTAATTTTTAAAGCTTTCTAAATAAGCACATAATTTTTTAAATTCATCTATATCTTTTATATCCTGAAGTTCAGCAATTCCAATCATATAGTGACTATATATGTGGTATAAAAACTGAACTTTATGCATTTCACATCTTTCAAATCCAGACTTAAAGGAGTATGAATATGGTAAAAAATCATCTACGTT
This sequence comes from Paraclostridium sp. MRS3W1, assembly GCF_032465715.1. Classification (NCBI taxonomy): domain Bacteria; kingdom Bacillati; phylum Bacillota; class Clostridia; order Peptostreptococcales; family Peptostreptococcaceae; genus Paraclostridium; species Paraclostridium sp. MRS3W1. Next base: position 28,069 of record NZ_JAWDJM010000179.1, read on the forward strand.
GTTTTCAAAATATTTAATCTTAGCAAAGCAAAGTTTATGTATTTGAAACACCATAGCAAGCGCAGAATGTTTTTCCACAAATTTCTGTGAAAAGTATTCAATAGGTTGATACTTTCCTTTTGGGTGTATATACTCCCAATTACAATTAGAGTTTAAATGTAGTCTATATTCTTGTATAACCTTTTTCTTTTGTTCTTCTAATCTGCAATCCATTGAATTTAAATTCACAATAATCCCCCCCTTTTCTTCTATTATATCAAGTTGATTTGTATTTATGAACGATAGTCTCTTAGTATAGTTTTTTTCTATTAAAGTACTTATATAAATCATTAAATACTATTATCTATTTTTATAATAAAATGTGAAAATTGTAATATTTTAAAAATAAAAAGGTAGTGATTAAAAATTTTAATCACTACCTTTTTATTTTACACCCACTAAAATTTATTTAAAACTTTCCTCTACGGCAACTGCAATTGCAACTGTAGCCCCTACCATAGGATTATTTCCCATACCTATAAGTCCCATCATCTCAACATGAGCTGGTACAGATGAAGATCCAGCAAATTGTGCATCAGAATGCATTCTTCCCATAGTATCAGTCATACCATAAGATGCCGGTCCAGCACCCATATTATCAGGATGAAGAGTTCTTCCTGTTCCTCCTCCTGAAGCTACTGAAAAATATTTTTTCCCCTCTTGGTAGCACTCTTTTTTATAAGTTCCTGCTACTGGATGTTGGAATCTTGTTGGATTAGTTGAGTTACCAGTTATAGATACATCCACTCCCTCATGGTGCATAATTGCAACTCCTTCTCTAACATCATCACATCCATAACATTTAACTTTACTTCTTTCACCCTTTGAAAAAGCCTTCTCTTTTACTACTTTTAATTCACCTGTATAATAATCAAACTCAGTTTGTACATATGTAAATCCATTTATTCTTGATATTATATATGCTGCATCTTTTCCAAGTCCGTTGAGTATAACTCTTAAATCTTCTTTTCTAACTTTATTAGCTTTTTCAGCTATTTTTATAGCACCTTCAGCTGCTGCAAAAGACTCGTGGCCTGCTAAAAACGCAAAACATTTAGTTTCATCTCTTAAAAGCATTCCACCTAAGTTTCCATGTCCTAGACCAACTTTTCTATCATCTGCAACAGAACCTGGAATACAAAACGCTTGTAATCCTTCTCCTATTGCTTCTGCTGCTTCTGCTGCTTTTTTGCACTCTTTTTTTATAGCTATAGCTGCTCCTACTGTATATGCCCAGCATGCATTTTCAAAAGCTATGTTTTGAGTATCTTTAACTATTTGATAAGGATCAAATCCTTTTGATTTACAAAGTTCTCTACATTCTTCTATAGAATTAATTCCGTATTTTTCTAATACTGGAGTTATTTGATTTATTCTTCTTTCATAACTTTCAAATAAAGCCATTATAGTTCACCTTCCTTATTATTTATTCATGTCTTGGGTCAACAAATTTAGCACCTTCATCAAATCTACCATAGTTAGACTTAGATTTTTCTAGAGCTTCATTTGCTTCAATTCCCTTAGCCACCATTTCCATCATTTTTCCTAGGTGAACATATTCATATCCTATTATTTCATTATCTTCATCTAATGCTAATTTAGTAATATATCCTTCTGCCATTTCTAAATATCTAGGTCCTTTTTCAAGACTTCCATACATAGTTCCAACTTGACTTCTAAGTCCTTTTCCAAGGTCTTCAAGTCCAGCTCCTACAGGTAATCCACCTTCTGAAAATGCAGTTTGGCTTCTACCATATACTATTTGTAAAAACAGTTCTCTCATAGCAGTATTTATAGCATCACATACTAAGTCTGTATTTAATGCTTCTAATATAGTTTTGCCTGGAAGAATTTCAGACGCCATTGCTGCTGAATGTGTCATACCTGAACATCCTATTGTTTCAACTAAGGCTTCTTGAATTATACCCTCTTTAACATTTAGTGTCAGTTTACATGCTCCTTGTTGAGGCGCACACCATCCTACACCATGTGTTAATCCTGATATATCTGTAATTTGAGTTGCTTTCACCCATTTACCTTCTTCTGGTATTGGAGCTGGTCCATGGTTTGGTCCTTTGTTTATTTTACACATATTTGTGATTTCTGTTGTGTAAATCATAAGAAATCTCCTTCCTTGGTGTAATTTTTCTCTTCTTATAAATCATCCACATCTTGTATCGGTCTAATAGCTTCTCCTTTAGGACATCCTGTATAGTGTCCATCGGGATCTGAATTGCTAGTACTTTCACTTAATATAGAGTTTACAACAGAGTTAATTCTTTTCTCTTTTTTTTGTAAGTTTTCACTTTTAATATTTTTTTTGATATTGTTTTCCTTCATATTAAATCACCTCATACTTAGGATTTCCATCTAAACTAAATATTAAAAGTAAAATTTTTGAAAATTTATTATGAATTTATTATATGACTACGTTAAAATTAAATCAATATTAGACTTATAATACCTAATATTCTTATTTTTCTAACTTTTCTTTTTTACTCTTTATAACAAATCAAAAGCAACACTATATTTAAAATAGTGTTGCTCTTAATTAATACATTTTATTTATTAGCACTCGCAATTATCATTGTGACTACATTTATTTACATGATTACAATCGTGATTGCATTCATAGTTACACTCGTGATTACATCCATGATTTTCATTTAAACATGGTTTATACCCATAGTCAGCCATATTGCATCCAAAGTCGTCTTTATAGCAATCTTTATAGCATTTTACACTTGCTTCCATACAGTTCTTAGCTTCATTCATTAAAGATTCACCTTGTTTAGCTAATCTTCTATATTCTTCCCATAAACAATTTGCTCTTGCACATTCTTCTAGTGCTTGTTGTTTTAAACAATCAGCTCTTTGTTCTGCTTGTTTAGCTTGCTGAGCAACTCTACTAGCTTTGTTTATCATACAGTTAGCTTGTTCACATTTTTCATGAGCTAATTGTTGGTACTTACTACACTCACTACAGTCATTTAAACATTCCTCATTACAACCTGGATTACATTTATTAAACTTGTTTTTGTAGTTGCATGTCATAAATTTATTCACCCTTTTTTTGTTATTAAATGCGATATATAAATATCAGCATCTTAATAATATATATGCATGTTTTCTACAAAATGTTATACAAATAATCATTTTTTCATATTTATTTTTATAAAACTAGCTAATCTTGCATTTAATTTTCTTTACTAGGGTAAATATTTTCTCCCTCTTTTATATTTTTATTATTTGCAGATTTTATTATTTTATCTTTTTCTCCTACACCTTCAGTTATTACTGCAAATTCATTATTCGTCTCACCTGTTTTAACTTCTTGTTTATATACAATTCCATCTATTACCTTATAAACAAATCTTTTTTCATCCTGTTGTAACAATGCAGTATATGGAACTTTTATAGGATTATTAAGTACCTCTATAGTAGTTTGAACATGAAATCCATTTTTAATATTTTTTAAATCTTGGTTTTCTAAAAAATTAACCTTTATATCATAGTAAGATAAACCTTGCTTTGAATCCTTTTTTGATGTGATTTTATCGACTGAAGGTCGCTCCCCGATAAAAGTAACTTTTCCTTTTACCTTTTCTTTAGTAGAGTTTACCATTACTTGTACTTCTTGATTTAGATTTATTTTTGATAAATCCTGTTCACTAACTTGTCCTTTTACATAAAGATCTTCAGAGTCTAATGTCATAATTGGAGCAGGCTCATTTTCACTACTATTTTGATGGCTTATATACACCTTACCTGCAAAAGGAGCTTCCACTGAATAACTAGATTTATCTTCAATTATTTTTATCTTATCATTTAATTTAGCTATTTCTTCCTCCATGGTTTTCTTTAAAGTTTCATCTTGAATAACTTTTAGTTCCTCTTCTTTTGTTGTTAACTGTTCTTTTAAATTATCGATTTCCGGAGACACATTTTCATTTTTATAAGTAAATAATACCTGCCCTTGATCAACCTTTTGTCCATCTTCTACTGCTATATTTTCGATCTCTCCTTTACTAGGTTCTGCAAAAAAATCTTTTGATTTGCCTGGCATAACCTTTCCATCTATAATAATTTTTTCTTTTTCTGGAACATTGTATATTTCAGGAACTTGAGCTTTTTCATTTGCATTGCTCATACTGTTTTTTATTTTAATTCCAAAAAAAACCGCCATAAAAATAGCTATTACTATCACTCCACCTATAATAGCTTTCTTTTTATTTAGATTTATGCTTTTTTTCAAAGAAATCCCCCCAAAGTATATTTTGTCTTTTATATGTTTATTATATAGTAGTTTGGTATAATTTGTCATTCAAATTGTTCTCTAAATTAGGTTACAAGTTTTTAACTTTAATCACAAAAAAATGAGGATAAAATCCTCATTAATTTATGAACTCAGTATTTTCAACTCTCCATTTAATTAGGTTTATATATAACCAAAATCCATATATACCAAAAGTTATTATAGTTAGTATCCACCATTTTATATAATGCACAAATAAATCAGTTCCACTTCCTACAAATTGCAACCTTTTTCCATCTATTGTAGTGTTATCTATTTCCCATCTATACTTAATACACATAGCCCATGGAGTTGCTATTCCTATTGTAAAAAAAATTATAATTGCTGCTAAAATATTAACCCCTATAAACCCTAAAATATTACCTTCAAATCTTGATTTCATCTAATTTTCCTCCTTAGTTGTCTATGTATATATTATATACTTAGGTGAAATTATAGTCTATAAACTAAACTTTAAATAAATCTTAAATAAATCTTAAATTTAAAATTTTTTATGAATTATCTAAATTAACTCTATTTTTTACTTATATATATTTAATGGTATAATTCTTTTATACAAATTTACATAATTTCATTTAGGAGGTTTTCATGAAAGTAAAAACTATTTCACCATTTACGATATTATTATCTTCTATATCTGTTTTTATCTTTGGAATAGTAGTTCTTTTTAATATAAGTTTTATAAGTAATTTAACTTTAAATATGATATCAATATATCTTTTAATTATAGGAGTTTTACATATACTATCTTATATATTTAATAGAAAAAATACGATGTTAGGCAAATTTAGTTTAGGTATGTTATATATACTACTTTCACTATCTATAAATCTTCACCCTGAATTTTTTAGAGTTTCAGCAATTAGAATAATAGGTATATATGCATTATTAAACTTTTTAGCCCGAATTACTGCTGCTTTAATTTTATATAAAAACAAGGTAAAAGGATGGTTATCTGGGTTAATAGTAAGTGTTATATCATTAATTTTTAGTGTTGTACTTTTATTTCACCCACAAGAATACATGATGTTTGTTTCAAAGCTAGCAGGTATATATGTAATACTTTATTCACTTACTCTTTTAGCTGATTTTTTCAAAGAAATTTCTGATGAAAATATAGTTCCTGATAAACTCAAAAGAAAAGTTAGAATAGGATTGCCCCTACTTTATTCGGCATTTATACCTCAGCAACTTCTTGAAAAAGTAAATGAATTTGTTAAATTAGATTCTGATGAAGACACATTTATAGAAAATAAAGATGTTTTAAATGCAAGCAACCCTTATTCAACTGTTGATATATTTATACATCTTGCTCCAGATTGTGCAAACGGGTTTGGCCATATAGATATCTCATTCGAAAATACTACATACTCATATGGGACTTATGACAGTAGCTCTAATAGGTTATTTACACTTGTAAGTGATGGTGTTTTAATTGAAGTTGAAACTGATAAATATATCGAAATTTTAAATACGCAATTTAATAGATCATTAATTGGATTTACATTAGCTTTAACTAAAGATCAACATGAGTTAATAAAAAATAGAATAAATAAAATTAAATCTAATTGTTATTTGTGGAAATGTCCAGCTCAACTCAGTCCAAATGGGGATTATACAGATGAGACAAATATAATGTATCTTGACGCAAATTGTAAGTACTATAAATTTAAATCTGGATATTTTAAAACTTATTTTACTTTAACTGCAAATTGTGTTAGATTAGCTGATACAATTGTAGGTTCAGCTGGTCTAGATTTAATAGCAGTTAATGGTATTATAACTCCTGGAACTTATTATAATTATTTAGAAAATTTATTTAGAAGGAAAAATTCTATTGTAATAAAAAAGAAAATTTATAAAAAACATACAAATAATTAAAAATGAGTTATCTAATCCTTAGATAACTCATCTTTATATGAAAGCATACTACTTAAAAACACACTCAAACAAACAACACTAGTTACAGATATTAACATTGATGTTATCTTCGCAAGTACTGTAACAGGAATTATATCCCCATACCCAATAGTAGTAAAGGTTATTACCGTATAGTAAAATAAATCAAATTTATTATTAGCATTTAAAAATGCACCTTGTTCTAATCCATTAACTAAACAAACAATTAAATATAAATTTATAATTAACATTATCAATATAAGTATAGATGCAATAATAATCCTAGAATATCCGTTATCTTCTTTTTTTATAGATTTAATGTTTGAAGGATTTGCTATTAATGTTATTAATGTTTTTACATTTAAGTAGTAGCAAACTATCATCCCTATTAGCCCTATATATACTTGATTTGTAAACTCCTTTGGGAAAATTAAAGCTACAGTTAAATAACTGCTTATAAGAAAATAACTTAATATAAAATCTACTTTTAAATTTTTATGTTCCACATTATGGATAAAATTTTGAATTTTTAAACTCAGTGCCAATATATATCCTATAGCATAGTGTACTATAATAAGACAAATTATTGCTAAAGTAAGATTGAAAATCCACTCAATCTTACTATTTAATAAATTTATATGTAAATATTTAAAAATACCTGCATAAATCGTTATAAAGCTAGTCCCTTCAGCTACAACAATAAGAGTTGCTTGGATTATCCTTGTTAAAATAGCCTTATCTGTAAATATAATTTTATAAGTATAATTTATCTCTTTTATAGATTGTAAAATTGATACTTTTAATTTTTTATTAATTCTTCTATTCCTAGTTAATAAAATTCCTATAGTAATCATAGTAACTATAATAATTATAAAACTTCCCATATATTCTCCACCTTATAAATAATTCTATTATTAATATTACTTACTTTTGCTTTAATGTCAAATATTTATATCATTATTTTACATAGGTTATACACAAAATTAGTTAAGTACAATTTTCTTAAGCATAAAAAAATCGATTGCAATAAAGCAATCGATTTTTATTTTATTGTTCCTCAATTATTCCATATCCTAATCCATGTCTTTTATATACAGTGTTTATTTTATCAGTTTCTGAATTTCTAAACATATAGAAGTCATGTCCTAGCAATTCCATTTGAAGTATTGCTTCTTCACTACTCATAGGTTTTATTGAAAACTTTTTAACTCTTTCTATGTGAATATCTTTTTCATCTATATTACTTTCAAAATTATAATCTTCTATGTTTTCAAATCTTATACTTTGATGACTATTTTTTCTATTTTTTGATCTAGTTTTATACTTTCTAAGTTGTTTATATAACTTATCATAAACTCCATCTATAGCTGAGTATAAATCTTTTTGACCTTCTTCTGCTCTTATTATAGGTCCTTTTATTGGTAATACAGTTACTTCAACTGTTTGTTTTTCTTTTTCAGCGCTTATAGTAACTTTTACATCTGTATCTACGTTTAGGTACTGTTGTAATTTCTCCATCTTACTCTCAATCTTAGCGTTGATGCTTTCTGTTGGATTTATATTTTTACCGATTACTCTTATATTCATAAGTAGTACCTCCTTGTATAAACAATTGTTAAATACTTAATCTTTTGTAAGGTTTTATATTTAACTTACCTTAATTCTATAGCAACTTCTTCCAGATTTCCATTCTATATTTTATATTTTTTTCGTGGTATAATATTAATTGTGGGGTATTTTACCAAATGCAAAAAGAGCTATCTTAAAAAGACAGCTCTTTTTTATTATATTGAAACAGTAGCAGCTATTTTTTCCTCTGGAGACCCTTCGTATTTAGCTAACCACACTTTTCTTTCTAATTTTAATTTATTTGCAATTTTATCATACTCTTCTTTAGTGTAATAATTTCTTGGATTATATTTATTTATATCTATTCCATCTACTTTTGAAGGAATCATATAACCCCATTCTTCATCTTCTACCCAATCTATGTTATCTCTTGCTATTTCTTTCATTATAGTAGTAGATACTTTTATAGTTAATTTTTCACCATCAAAATCATCTTTAGCTCCAACACTTCCTGTATTTAGTATGAAACATTCCATATCAGGGTTGTTTTGTAATATTTCTCTAAGTTTTATACCTTCTTCTATTTCAGGTCCCATTATAAATGGATTTGTTCCAACACATCTTTTTGATTGACCTGCTTTTGTTGGGTCCCCTGCTGAAGTTTCTATAGACTCTCCTAACATAAATGTATCTAAAGCTTGTTTTGGATCTAACTTAACTACAGGAGGTACTACATCTTTTCTTCTAGTTATAAATATTATCTTATTTGCCTTTTCTAAATTAACAGTGTCATCTGTTGTATCTATTTCTTCTCTTAATATAACCCCTCTACCATTTGAAGTTAAACTTGTATCATAAAAATCTACTTTTCCATCTTCATAAACTTTAATATTTTCTAATGCTGCATTTTCACTAGTAGCTGCTTTATATAATACACTTTGTTGTTCTGGGTTTAATCCTTCAGTTTTTATATAGAATCCATTTTCAGTTCCTACGCAATATCCATTTTCATCCATGAACACAACGTCATCTTGTCTTACTATAGCTTTTTCTTCTCCAGTTAATTCATGATCATGTATAGTTAATGTTGTTTTTCCTGTTCCACTTAGTCCAAACATTATGAAACCAACATCTTTTAATTTTTTGTTTTTATCATATACTCTAAGGACTTTACTACCTGCGTGGAATCCTAATCCTCCAGCTTGTTTTACCTTATACATAGCCATTCTTAAGAAAGATTTCTTAGATTCTCCAAAGTAGTCACTTCCTAGTATAAACGTAACTCCACTTTCTGGGTATGCAAACATTATTCTTTCTGGCCATTCTGGAACATATATACTTACTAAATCTGGATTTTCACTATCAGTTGGATTAAATAATGTATTGTTCCACATGTGAGCTATTCTTGCATATTTTTTAGATATATATAATCTACAGTTATATGAAAACTTATCGCTCATACCCATTTTTCTATCTACTCTTATCATTTCTTTATCTTTTATATATTCAAATACTTTAGCTGCAATTTCATCAGCTTTAGCTTTACTTATTTCTTGTTGATCTACACCAGTTTTTATTTCATCCACTATATAAGTATTTTTAGCACTTCTACTTCTAACTTCACTTATATAACTAGCACTTTTAAACTCTGTTGTTTTTTCCATATCTTTTGCTAAATCTCTTAATTCTTTTCTAGTTGGATTTGCTATAACCTTTCCAAATAATCCATCATTTATATTATTTATACTAAACATACGTCCCCTCCACCTTCAATTAGTGTATCTTTTTTACATTATTAGTATATCATTTTTTCCAAAAATGTCTACTAATTTTACGTATTTTTTATATTCTTTCATACAATTTATTTTCTAACTATTATTTTACATAAAAAAAGAGCCTATCCTTTAATAGACCCTTTACATATTAATACCTTAATTTTAAATAGTCAAACTAGGAACTATCATAAATATGGTTAAAAATAGCCCTATCCACCCTATAATAGATAAAACCCTAATATAAGCTCTCGTTTCCATTATTATCCTCCCTAATTCATTAGTGGCTGTATAATATCATTTGGAATTGTAAATTCAACTAATCCCATGTATCCTGGTGATACTTCGTATTTATCAAAGCAAATAACAAGTTCTCCATCTTTATTGATATAAAAATCTTGATTTTTATCTATAGATTTGAAATTTTCATCTCCCATTTCTTTATCATCTAACCAATATATTTTATTTTCATCTTGTTTCATTTGATTTTTCATTTGCTCTTTTATATTGTTGCTTATAGCATCTATATAGTTGTCATTTTTAAACATACCTTCTAGTGTTAATATAACTTGATTTTTCTTGTCTATATTATAGAATTTTCTTGTAGTATTAGAAGACCCTTGTGCTTCATAATTGTATATTACTAAAGATAGTATTTTATCATTATCCGTTTTGACTTCATACCATGATTCTGCTGCTTTATGACCTGCTGAGTTAGAATCTTTTAAAGATTTAACCTCTTGTAGATATTGATCGTATAATTTTTTACCTTCCGATTCAAATTCTTTATTTAATTTATACTCTAACTCTTTATTATCTAAACCTTCAATTTTTGGTACTTTTATAGATGCCTCGTATCCATCTTCTTTTATTTGATAGTTAGAAAAGTTTATTATCTTTATTACACTGCCTATTACAGGTATTTCTTCTAAACTTTGTGCAAATGATTTATTTATATTAACTGCGCCTATAACAACACATACAGATGCTGCAGCTACTATCCATTTTTTATTAATCTTCTTATTTCTGCTTTTTGAATTTATAGCATCATTTACAACCTCATTTAAATTTTTTGGTATTTTTATATCATCATAATTTTCTTTTAATTTTTTTATTTTATCTATATCCTTCATAAACTTCACTCCTTAATAATCTTCTGTATTTATTTTTATCTTAAGTCTTCTAAGTCCCGTATAAAGTTTAGTTTTTATTGTATTTGTATTTTGTGACAGTACATTTGCTATCTCATCTATTTTCATATCTTCAAAGTATCTTAAAACTATAATAACTCTATATTCTTCTGGCAGTTTTTCCAATGCTCTTTGAAGATCTATATCCGTATATGTGTCATTTGAATTGTGTTCATCAGATAACAACTCTTCTTCTAAAGTTACATACTTACTATTTTTTCTTATGTAGTCTATAGAACTATTTATTAAAATTTTATAAAACCATGGTTTAATAGCTTCTTCATCTTTAAGAGAATCTAATTTTGAAAGTGCTTTGCATATAGAATCATGTACTATATCTAATGCATCATCTTGATTGTTTACATAACTATATGCTACCTTGTAAAAGCCTTCTTGATTGTTTACTATATAGTCTTTAACTTTCTTTTCTTTAATTTTTTTATTTGAGCTCAATAATTTCATCTAAATCTATAGACCTCCTTTCACCTTACATATATATAGACGCTTTATACATACTAAAAAGTTTTAATTTTTTTAATTTAATATATAATTTCTTATTTAGCTTAGTTTTCATCAATTTAAAAAGAGTATCATTATCTAATGATACTCTAAAAAACTTCACTTTCATTTTTAATATTTTTTCTAATTTTAATTTATAATATGCTAAGTGCTTTTTCTAAATCACATATTAAGTCATTATAATTTTCTAATCCTATAGAAAGTCTTATGCTTCCTAAACTAATTCCCATAGCATCAAATTTGTCCGGAGTCATCTCCTTTAAATAACTTATAGCCGGAGCATAAACTAAGCTTTCAAATCCTCCCCAACTTACGCCTATATAAAAATATTCTAATCTATTTACAAATGCTTTTATCTTATCAATATCTTTACAATCTAAATCTATGGCCATTAGTCCTGTATATCCATCCATTTGTTTTTTACCTAATTCATATTGTTCAAAACTTTTAATTCCTGGATAATATACTTTTTTTACTTTTGGATGACTTTCTAAAAATTTTGCAACTTGTAGTGTATTTTCTTGATGTTTAGCTAATCTTATAGGCAATGTCCTTAAACTTCTCATTATTAGCCAAGCTTCGAATGGAGCTATTTTACCACCATATAAAGCATGTTCCTTTTCAAATATATCTTTTATATCTTTTTCACTGCCTATTATAACTCCTGCTACTATATCACTGTGTCCTCCTATATATTTAGAACAAGAGTGAACTTCTAAATCGATTCCCATTTTTAAAGGTTTTTGATATATAGGTGTAGCCCAAGTATTATCTATAATAGTTTTTATATTATGTGCTTTTGCAAGTTTTGAAATTTCATTTATATCTTGTAAACTAAAAACTACACTTGAAGGGCTTTCTAGGTATATTAAACAAGTATTTTCTTTTATATTTTCCCTAAACTCGTTTACATCTTTACCTGATATGTATGTAACTTCTATATTCATTTTTTCTTTTAAATAACTCCCCATAAAATTGTTAGCTGGTCCATATATATTTTTTAATGTAATTATATGTCCATTTGGTTTTACAAAGTGCATAATGGCAGAAGATATGGCAGCCATTCCTGATGTAAAAAGCTTCGCTTTTTCTCCACCTGCCAATTTAGATAGCTTTTCTTCAACAATTGATACAGTAGGATTTTTTCCTCTTGTATATATGCAATTGTTTACAGGATCATCAAAAGCTTTATCTATAGAATCCCAGTCCTCAAAAGTAAATAAACTATTTTGATAGATAGGTGGTACTACTGCTCCTTTATAATCTTTTTTATCCTCACCATAGTGCAAAAGCATAGTTTCATCATAATTACTTTCTCTCATAAAACCCCTCCTAAATATACTTATTTATAGAGTTTGATACATTCATATATATATCCTTTTAAAAAATTAAAAACAGCTGTATTTAGTCCATTTTATACTAAATACAACTGTTTTTATATTATATATCGCTATTTAAAATTTGTCTTGGCCATGATAATAAATCCTTTTTAGCTATTTTAAGCCACTTTTCCTCTGGGAAATGTAAATCACAGAAGTAATTATGATAATTAGCTGTCCAAACATACTTATCCCAAACTACTATATTTGTTTTATGCTTGTTTAATAGTTCTTCAAGCTTCTTTTTATGTCTAAATAATAACTCTTGTTGAACTCTCTCAAATTCATAGTCATTACTACACTCTGTGTAATACTTAAATATAGTATTTAAATAATTTAAAAACCACTGACCATCACTATCTATAAGTATCTTATTTTTTTGTGGAGCTACATCATAATAGTTTATATATTTTTGTAGCCTTTTTACAGTCTTGTCATCTAATACGATTCTTGGATAACAAGAGACTTTACTTTCTGTATTATGCGCATCTAGAAGAGCTGGTCCAAATACTATATCATCATTTATATAAAAATCTCCAACGCTAACTCCCCCTCTTACAAATAAACCTTCTAAAGATAAGTTAAACTGATACTCTGATACATTTTCTAGTATCTCATCTAATTCTTCTTCTCCATCTCCATTTATAGGATATGCAACAACCATGTTATCAGTAAATATTTTAATCTTTCCTTTACTATATTTATTAGGGATTATGCATTGTTTATTTTTATTTATAAGATAATTGATTTCTTTAAGTAGTTTATCTCCATATCCTTCTTCGCAAGAATCTACTATCATCTGAGAAAATCCAAGTATGTCTATCGCGCATACCATAGAATTCACTAAACTCGGGTTATCCTTATCATATATTTTTACACTCATTTACACACATCCTTAAATACTAATTATAGTTTCAATTTATTATACAATAATTTTAAATTTTCTAAAACTATTTACAAAAAATAAAAAAGAGAGCAAATTGCTCTCTTCCTTTATCTATCCTACAACTTTTTTACTATTTTTAGCTTTTTCTCCATGCTTATTTTCATAAACTGTATATAGTGTAAATCCTACTATTGAGAATAGTAATGGTCCACCTATCATAGTTAAAGTCTTAGAAATACCTTCTGGAGAAGATAATGCTGGTTCTATTATAGTAAATAAATTTGCAAATCCAACAACTGCAGTAACTATAACCGCTAATACAGTTGCAATTGTTTTAGTCTTGTATACTACGAATGGTTTTTCTATTTCACCATTTAATTGCTTTCTCTTAAATACAGGGAATGCTGCAGATAAGAACATATATGGTATTGTCATCGCAACATTAGTCATTAAAGTAAGTATAGCAAAGAACTCAGCCGCACTACTTCCACCAAATGATACTAAAAGTATCATAACTATAACTATAATTGCTTGAACTTTCATAGCATTTACAGGCATTCCATTTTTTAATTCACCTAATTTACCAGGCCATAACTCTTTTGGAGCTCCTTGTATTAATGTCTTAAGTGGTGAATAAGTTAATGTAAAGAATGCTCCTGTTAATGATAAGAACATTGAGAATCCTATGAATCTAGCAGTCCAAGCTCCCATAGTAAGAGCTACACTTTCAGATACTCCAAATCCTATTCCTAATTTATAACCTAAGTTACTCATTAATATATATGTAGCATTTGCCATGTTAACATGCTCTCCACCTAATACATCACTCCAATTAGTAAACATACCACATGCAAATATTCCAAGTGCATATCCTACAGATATAACTATTGCAGATATAGCAAGCCCTTTAGGGAACGTTTTCTCTGCATTTTCAGTTTGGTCAACAAGACCTCCTAAAACCTCTAATCCTCCAAATGCAAACACTGCAAATGTTAAGAATGATAAAACCGTAAGTGGTGTTTGATAGTTAGGACTTGGTGATACAGTGAAAGATTTCGCTACATCAGCTATAGGTTGAGCTAATTCTCCTGTTAATGCAACTACTAATACTCCACCAACTAATAGTACTATATTAAGTAATGCAACAGCTGTTCCACCTATAGAAGTTATTTTACTTATTTTATCAACACCTTTAGTAGCTACAAATGTAACAATAGCTATCCACACTACCCCTAAAATACCTAGTGTTTGAACTGATGTTAATCCAAATAAGCTCCAAGTTCCAGTCATATCTTTACCAAATATAGCATTTGATAATGGTACCCATAAACTAGAAGAAACACTTACCATCCAAATTACATAAGATGCATACCACATAAATGTACCTATAAAAGCATACTTAGCTCCTACAGATTTTTCCATCCATGAGTACATACCTCCACTTTCTTTTTTAAATGCAGATCCATATTCAGCCATCATAAATGCATATGGTATAAAGAATAGTACAGCACTTAATACGTACCACGGTATAGCTGCATACCCCATTAAGTAGAATGCTCTTGGCATATTACCAAATCCAAATACCGATGTAAATATCATAAGTATTAATGGTACTAGCGTAAGCTTTTTAACATTATTATTGCTTGGTTGTGACATGTGAATCCCCCTTAAATATGATTTCTTTATTTTGATAAATGAATAACTTTTTTGTCATTTATTTATCAGCCCCTTATTTATTGTTAGATTATCATCATTGTTTTTGCTTTTCAATAGATTTTAGTTTAATTTAAATATTATGATTTTTTAAACTATTCTAAAAAGTATGATATTTGAAAACATTTTTTTAAAACGTTTATATCTTAAATTTCTTTATTTTTTTATAATTTAAGACTATATATAACTAATTTTAGTAGAAACCTCATTATTATTTCATTTTTCTACATATTTCTCCAC
>NZ_JAWDJM010000180.1:0-20594 GCF_032465715.1 Paraclostridium sp. MRS3W1
ATATATAAGTATAACGAAGTAAAGAAAGTAAAACACGAGTAGAAAAATGATATGAATTATTTTTCTACTCGTATTTTTTATGCTAATATTTATATATAAACTAATTTTGTATAATGTAAAAATATATTCATAGAAAATTCATATGCAAATTATAAGATATATATTAAGTGATTTTGAAATTTAGAGGAGAATTATAATGAAAAATAAAAATATATTAGTAATAGAAGATGATAGTAACATACAAGAATTGATAGTAGAATTTTTAAGTGCAGAAGGATATAGTGTAGAATCGGCAAATGATGGAATAGAGGGTATACAAGCTTTTAAAAAAGGCGAATTTGATTTGGTTATACTAGATGTAATGATGCCTAATTTAGATGGACATGCTGTATGTAAGATGATAAGACAAAGTTCAGATGTACCTATAATATTTTTAACTGCATTAAATCAAGAAAGTGATCAAGTTAAAGGATTTGAGTTAATGTGCGATGATTATATAACAAAACCTTTTTCATTTACTTTATTGATGAAAAGAGTAGAGGCCGTTTTAAGAAGAAGTTCTAAATACAATGAGTCTAATACATTAAGTTTTGAAAAGTTAAGTTTAGATTTAAACACATATCAAGCATTTTTAGATAATGAAGTAATAGAATTGACATTAAAAGAATTTAACATACTAAAGACTTTAATAGAGAATTATCCTCACGTAGTTACTAGAGAGAATTTATTAGATAGTGTATGGGGATATGATTACTATGGGGATACTAGAGTTGTAGATGCTCATATAAAAAATATAAGAAAAAAAATTGGAATTCCATATATAAAAACAGTGAAAGGAATAGGATACAGCCTTGATAAGAATTAGAAACAAATGGAAAGAATTAGCTATAAGTACAAAAATATTTTTAATAATAACAACATTGTCTATAGGGCTTATAGTAACTATATATCTTATTTTATACTTCTTATTACCACCTTATTATGAAAAATATAAGGTGGAGTCTATAAATGATAGATTGACGGTTTTAGCAGCGAGATCAAGAAGAGATGACTTAGAGGGATTAAAACAACATTTATATAAAATTTCACAGCGTGAAAATGTAGGTGTATTATTAAGAGACTCAAATGGAAAAGTTGAATATGGAAATAAAGAACTTTCATTTTTGCCGTATTCTAATAATATTAGTGACTCTTATGAAAACTATCAAAAAACTGTAGCTTTGTATATAAGAGACAGTGATACTCCATATTATTTGGATATAAGTATGCCGCTTCAACCAGTAGATGAAGCAACTACTGTAATATTAGATTTAATGCCTATAATAATAGGGGTTGCTATAGTATTATCTATAATAACCTCATATGCATTCTCAAAATGGGTAACAAAACCTCTTATTGATATAATTGAAAGTGAAAGAATGCAAGAAGCTAAAAGAAAAGAATTTATAGCAACTATATCTCATGAACTAAAAACACCAATAACCATTATAAGTGGACAATTAGAAGGAATGATTTATAATATTGGTAAATATAAAGATCGCGATACATACTTGCAAAAATCATATGATTCTACTCAAGAATTAAAAACTCTAGTAGAAGAAATGATTCAGGTATCTAAATTTGAAATTTTGGAAAAAAAATCTGAAAGCAAAGAATTTGATTTAAATAGTTTAATAAACAAGCTTATAAAAAGACAAATGTATTTAATTGAAGAGAAAGAATTGAAATTAGATGTAAAATATCAAGGTGAAATATTTATAAATGCGGATGAAGAGAGAATAGCAAAAGCTATAAATAATTTGATAAACAATGCTATTAAGTATTCACCGGAAAATGCGGACTTACTAATACGTTTATACAAGAAAGAAAATGCAATTTTAGAGATAGAAAATACAGGTATTACAATAGATGAAAAGCATAAAGATAAATTATTTAAACCATTTTATAGAGTAGAAAAATCAAGAAATAGAAAAACTGGAGGAAGTGGACTGGGGCTTTATATAGTAAGTCAAATACTTAGAGAGCACGGTTTTAAATACAATATAAAAAACGGAAAAAACTCTGTTATATTTATAATAGAATTTAATGAAAATTAGAAAAAATGAAAGATGCTATTTGAAATTATTTTAAATGGCATTTTTTATTTTTTAAAAATGTATATATCAATATTGAAAAGTCATTTAAGCAAATCAAATTTTTTTATAGTATAATATAAATGAAATATTTAAATATAAGGAGATATTGAATTGTTTAATAATATAACTAATGAAAAGATATATCAACAAGTTATAAATCAGATACAAAATATGATATTAGAAGGAAAACTTAAAAACGGAGATAAGCTAATGTCAGAACGTGAATTATCTCAAAAAATGGGAGTAAGTAGAACATCGATAAGAGAGGCACTTAGAGTTTTAGAAACTATGGGGATAATAGAAAGTAGACAAGGTGAAGGTAATTTTATTTGCAATAAAATTGAAACATCATTAATGCAACCTTTATCCATGATGTTTACTTTAAACAATGGAGACTATAAAGATATAATTGAATTAAGACAGATGATAGAACTAGAAGCAGTTAAATTAGCAGCTATAAGAGCAACGGACGAAGAACTTGAAGAGTTGAAAATGATTTCACAAAGATTGACAAAAAAAGATGAAATTTATAATAAAGGCGAAATTGATAAAGAAATACATTATAAAATCACTTGCATGAGTAAGAACTTTTTGATAAAAAGTTTATATACAATATCATTAAATTTATTAGAAAATTTTATTATAAATTCAAGACAAAAGATAGTAGAATTTTACCATGAAGAAGAAACTTTAAATTTACAACATAAAAAAATCTGTGAGGCTATCATAGATAGAGATCCTGAAAGTGCATACAAATACATGAAAGAGCACTTAGATTTAATAAAATTTACTATGGAAAAAATATAGATTTCTAAATTTAGAAATCTATATTTTTTTATTTGAAAATATTTATCAATTTTAAAATGAATAAAAAGTAAATTGAAAATCAAATAATAATATATATTTTGTTAAAATAAAAACAATACTTGTAAATCTTTAGAAAATTTACTATCATGAAAGTACAAACTGGTATGACCATAATACCAATGTTGATAAAAAACAGGAAAACGATTAAACAAACCTAAAACTATACGCTACTAAGTAGTGCTGCATTTCAAGAGGAGGGGCATAAATGGAGTTAAAAGTACCTTATTCAAAAACTGGTATGAACATAAATATACCAGATGAAAACATGATAAAAGTTTTGCAATCCAAAGCTCATGATTTTAAATCTCGATTAAGTGAAGGTGAGATAGTAAAACAAGCTTTAGATAATCCTATAGGAAGTGAAAAATTAGAAGATCTAGTTAAGGGGAAAAAAAGCATGGTTATAATAACTAGCGATCACACTAGACCTGTACCAAGTAGGATAACGTTACCTATAATGCTTAAGGAAATAAGAAATTCAAATCCTGATATAGATATAAAAATAATAATATCAACAGGGTTTCATAGACCTAGTACGAGAGAAGAACTTGTATATAAAATGGGAGAAGAAATAGTGGATAATGAGCAAATAATTATGCACTTTTCAACAGATGAACAAGCTATGGTCAAAGTTGGAACACTTCCATCTGGAGGAGATTTAATTGTAAATAAAGCAATTATAGAAACTGATTTATTAATAGCTGAAGGATTCATAGAACCACACTTCTTTGCAGGTTTTTCAGGTGGAAGAAAAAGTGTACTTCCAGGAGTTGCATCTGCTAAAACCATAATGTATAATCACTGTTCTGAATTTATAGATAGTCCTTACGCTAGAACAGGAAATCTAAAAAATAATCCAATTCATAGAGATATGTTATATGCAGCGCAAAGCGTTAATTTAGACTTTATTTTAAATGTAGTTATAGATAAAGATAAAAAAGTTATAGGTGCTTTTGCAGGCGATGTTAAAGAAGCTCATGAGGTAGGCTGTGAATTTGTAACTAAACTATCAAAAGTTGATAAAGTTGATGCTGACATTGTAGTTAGTACAAATGGAGGTTATCCATTAGATCAAAATATATATCAAACTGTAAAAGGTATGACTGCAGCAGAGGCTACATGCAAAGATGGTGGGGTAATAATTATGATATCTGCATGTAATGATGGACATGGAGGTCAATCTTTTTATGATAGCGTAGCAAATGCATCTTCACCTAGTGAAATATTAGAAAAAGTAAGAAAAATTCCAAAAGATAAAACTATTCCAGACCAATGGGAGTTTCAGATATTAGCAAGAATTCTAGAAAAGTTTACAGTAATAATGGTTACAAACTTATGTGATCCTAATATGATTAAAGATATGCACATGAAACATGCACATAGTTTTGATGAAGCTTTAAAAATGGCTTTTGACATAAAAGGTAAAAACTCAAAAATAGCTGTTATACCTGATGGAGTATCAGTGATAGTAAAGTAAAGGGGGAAGCAATATGGAAATATTAGTATGTATAAAACAAGTTCCAGGAACATCTGAAGTAGAAGTAGATGAAAAGACAGGGGTTTTAAAAAGAGATGGAGTCGATTCTAAAATGAATCCATATGACTTGTACGCTCTTGAAACAGCATTAAGAATTAAAAAAGAAAATGATGCTAAAATAAAAGTTTTAAGTATGGGACCACCACAAGCAAAACAAGTAATTCAAGAAGCATTTATGATGGGTGCTGACGAGGGTTCATTAGTCAGTGATAGAAAATTTGCAGGAGCTGATGTACTTGCAACTTCATATACAATTTCACAAGGAATTAAAAAGTTAGGGAACACTGATCTAATTATTTGTGGTAAGCAAACAACTGATGGGGATACTGCGCAAGTTGGACCAGAAATAGCTGAGTTTTTAAATATACCCCATGTAACAAATGTAACAAAATTAATTGAAACTAAAGAAAAAAGTATAGTAGTAGAAGTAGATATGCCTAATACTCGCGAAATTTGTGAAATTAAATTTCCTTGTTTAATAACAGTTGAAAAAGAGATTTTCCAACCAAGATTACCTTCTTTTAAATTAAAACTTGAAACTAAAGATAGAGAAATACCAATGATTAGCCTTAATGATTTTGAAGACAAAGATGAAAAAAATTATGGGTTAAATGGATCTCCAACTCAAGTTTTAAAAATTTTCCCACCTACTTCAAATGTAGAAAAAGAAACTTGGACGGGTGAAGAAGTATCATCTTTATTATTAAATAAAATAAAAGAGCTAAAATTAATATAAGGGGGAATTTAAAGTGGCTAAAATAGTTATAAATCAAGACAAAGTTACAGAAATGAAAAAAGTATTAGACATATGTCCTTTTGGTGCTATAGAGCTAAATGATGGAAAATTAGAAATTGGTGCAGGATGTAAAATGTGTAAGATATGCGTAAAAACTGGACCAAAGGGTGTATTTGAATTCGTAGAAGATGAAGTTATAAAAATAGATAAAGATAAATGGAAGGGTATAGCAGTATACGTTGATCATCATGAGGGAGATATCCATCCTGTAACATTTGAATTAATAGGAAAAGCTAAAGAAATGGCAAAAAAAATAAATCAACCGGTTTACTGTATATTTGTTGGAAGTAATTTAGAAGGCAAAACAGATGTATTACTTTCTTATGGTGTAGACAATGTATTTGTATATGATTACAAAGATCTAAAAGAATTTAAGATTGAACCATATACTGCATGTGTAGAGAATTTTATAAAAGAAGTAAAACCAACTATATTACTATTTGGAGGAACTACAATTGGTAGAAGTTTAGCCCCAAGGCTTGCAGCTAGATTTAAAACTGGATTAACAGCAGATTGTACAATACTGGATGTTCAAGAAAATACTGACTTAGACCAAATAAGACCTGCTTTTGGTGGTAATATAATGGCACATATACATACACCAAACCATAGACCACAGTTTGCTACAGTTAGATATAAAATATTTTCAGCTCCAGAAAAAGTTGACCATCCAACAGGTAAGGTTACTTTATGTAATATAGATGAAAATAAATTAAAATCTAATATAAATGTTTTAGAAATTAACAATAAAACTAAAGAAGTAGGAATAGAAGATGCAGAAGTTATAATAGTTGGAAGTAGAGCTATTAAGAAAAAAGAAGATATGGAAATGTTATATAAATTAGCTGATTTACTAGGTGGGCAAGTTGCAGGAACAAGACCTTTAGTAGAATCTGGATGGATAGATGCTAAAAAACAAATTGGATTAAGTGGTAGAACTGTAAAGCCTAAGTTAATAATAACTTGTGGGGTATCAGGAGCTATACAGTTTGTTGCAGGGATGAATGGATCAGAATGTATAATATCTATAAATAAAGATGAAAAAGCTCCTATTTTTGATACAGCTCATTATGCAATTGTAGGAGATGTATATGATGTAATACCTAGACTTATTAAGGACTTAGAACTTGAAAAAACAAATGACTATGAAGTAATGGACGAAGTTGTAGCTACATTAGAATAAGGATCGGGGGAAAATACAATGTATAAAAAAATAGATGGAAAAGATATTGAATTTTTAAAAGGTGTATGTGGAGTTGAAAATATTTTAGTAGGAGAGGAAATAAATGAAGACTACTCTCATGATGAATTAGGAGGAGTTGAAAAATACCCTGAAGTTTTAGTAAATGTTCACAGTACAGAAGAAGTTTCTAAAATAATGAAATATGCATATGAAAATAATATACCTGTAACACCAAGAGGACAAGGAACTGGATTAGTTGGAGCCGCTGTAGCTATTTATGGTGGAATAATGATAAATTTAAGTCAAATGAATAAAATAATAGAGCTAGATGAAGAAAACTTAACATTAACAGTAGAACCTGGAGTATTACTTATGACTATAGGTCAATATGTAAGTGAAAGAGATTTATTTTATCCTCCAGATCCAGGTGAAAAAAGTGCAACAATTGGTGGAAATATAAATACCAATGCAGGAGGAATGAGAGCTGTTAAATATGGAGTTACAAGAGACTATGTAAGAGGATTAGAAGTTGTACTTGCAAATGGAGAAGTAATTAATGTTGGAGGAAAAGTTGTAAAAAACAGTTCAGGTTATAGTATAAAAGATTTATTAGTTGGATCAGAAGGGACATTAGGAATAGTAACTAAAGCTATACTTAAATTATTGCCATTACCTAAAAAAGATATAAGTTTACTTATTCCTTTCCCAGATTTAGGAACAGCAATAGATACAGTTCCTAAAATAATAAAATCTAAGTGTATACCAACTGCTATTGAATTTATGGAAAGAGATGTAATACTTGCAGCAGAAGAATTTTTAGGTAAGAAATTCCCAGATAATACATCAGATGCGTACTTACTATTAAAATTTGATGGAAACAGTAAAGAAGAAATTGAAAAGGCCTATGACCAAGTGGCAAAACTTTGTTTAGAGTGTGGAGCTTATGATGTATTTATCTCAGACACTCAAGAAAGAAATGAATCTATATGGTCAGCTAGGGGTGCATTTTTAGAAGCTATAAAAGCTACTACAACTGAAATGGATGAATGTGACGTTGTTGTCCCAAGAGATAAAGTAGCAGAATTTATAAAGTTTACGAATGAACTTCAAGAGACATTGAATGTAAGAATTAAAAGTTTTGGTCATGCAGGAGATGGAAACTTACACATATATATATTAAGAGATGAATTAAATAAATCTGAATGGGATACAAAGTTAAAAGAAACTTTTGAAAAGATGTATGAAAAATCTAGAGAACTTAGAGGCCAAGTTTCAGGAGAGCATGGAATTGGATATGCAAAAAAAGAATATTTAAATGAATCTCAAAGTGAATCATATATGGATATAATAAAAAATATAAAATTAGCGTTTGATGCTAAGAATATATTAAATCCAGGAAAAATATATTAAAACTTCATATAAATAAAAAGTCGATTTTAAATAATCGGCTTTTTTTATGTTTAAGAAAATTCTGATTACTAAAAAAGTGTATAGTCTATGAAACTTAGTTTATTAAAATAATAAAAAAATTAATTTAATTGTATACAAAGTGAAAAAAATATAGTAAAATAATAAAATAGTAAAAAGGTTAGAATTCTAAGTAAATGAGGAGGTAATTATGAAAAAGAGAATATTTTTGATGACTGCATTAATTTCTACTATGATTTTAACAGGTTGTTCAAATGATAATATACAAGAAAAAAAGGAAGAAAAAACAACTACTGAGGAAAGTAGCGTAGATATTGATGTAGCAGGAAAAATAAGAGATAAATTTGATGAACTTGATACAGATTCACATATAAGCTCTTTAACTGAATTTGCACATAGTTTTTCTGATAAAGTTGATTCTGCCAAATCTACATTAAAAGATGCAAATAATGCGTTGGATTCAGCAGGAGATTTAACTGCAGGGTTAGACTCTAAAATTAATGATGCAAATAGTAAAATAAGTAGTGCTAGAGGAGATGTTAATTCAGCTAGACATAAAGTAAATTCTAAAATAGATAATGCTACAGATAAAGTTAATTCAGCATCAGATAAGTTAAGCACAGCAAAAAATAAAGCAGATAGTGCAAAAGATAAAGTAAGTGATAAAATAAATAAAGCAGATAAAGATGTAAATAATGCCAAAGATAAAGTTAATGAAATAGATAGAGATATAAACAATACAAAAGATAAAGTTAATAATAAAGTTGATGACACGAAAAACAAAATAGAAGATACAAAAAACAAGATAGATAGTATAAAAAATGATATATCAGATAAAATTCACAATAGACACTAGAAAAAAACGAAGATTGCAACAAAAAATTCTTACTGTAACATATATTATACAGTAAGAATTTTTTATTTACATTTTATGAACATTTATAGCAGATAAACCTTTTGGAGCATCTATTACATCAAAGCCTACTTCTTCTCCTTCGTGTAAATCCTTACAATGTCCATTTTCCTTAACATTAGAAAAATGAACAAAAACATCGTTTCCATCGTTAGCAGATATAAATCCATATCCTCTATCATTATCAAACCATTTAACTACGCCTGTGAATTTTGACATACAAAAACTCCTTTAAATTTTATTTAGATAAAATATTAATAATTTATCTAAACATAGTATTTACGGTTAAAGATTTTTAATAGGAGAAAAAATATGTAAAATTTAATAAAATTTAGGGTCTGAGATTTCTTCTCCTCTTACATATCTATGGATAATATTTCTATCATCACCTATATATATAAATCTTTCCAACCTTTCAATTAAACTATAACTTTCAGGATTTAAATTACTATCATCTAAAATTAAGGCATCAAAATCATAATTTTTTTCGAAACTACCGACTTTTCCAAAGAAGCTTCCGCCACCTTTTGTAGACATATAAAAAGCCTCTGAGAGAGTTAAAAAATTTACTTGCTTATTTGAGTTAACCCATAAAAGTTTAGAACATTGTATAGCATTTACCATAACTTTGAATATAGATAAATCGTGACCTCCACTAATATCTGAGCCAAGTGCTATGTTAATATCATTATCTAAAAATTTTCTAACAGGCATAATACCACTTCCTAAATTTAAGTTCGAATTTGGACAGTGAACTGCAAAGACGTTATTTTTTTTCATAAGTTCTAATTCTTTATCGCAAGAATAAACACAATGAGCCATTAAAGTTTTAGTTTGACCGAACAAGTTAAATCTATTATAAGCATCTCCATAAAATTCAGATTCTGGTTGAAGTTGTTTAACCCAATCTATTTCTCCTAAATTCTCAGATAGATGAGATTGAGTAGGTACATTGTACTTAATTGCTAAATCACCTAATGATTTTAAAAGTTCACTATTACAGCTAGGTATAAATCTTGGTGTAATTATAGGATTAACCAGTTCATCAGCATTGTAATAATTTTCTAATATATACTCAGTATCAGAAATTGACTTTTCTGTATCTTCTAATAAGTCGTCTGTGCAGTTTATATTCATATTAACTTTTCCCACAAGAGCCCCAAGTCCACTTTGCTTAAATAAATCCATAAGCCTTATGCTAGACTCTTTGTGAACAGTTGCAAAAACAGCTATTCTAGTGGTTCCATGTCGCCAAACTTCTTTTATAAAATCTTTATAAACTTTATCTGAATATTCTATGCTTTTAAATTTACCTTCTTCAGGGAATGTGTAATTATCAAGCCAAGGTATTAACTCTTTATCCATAGCCATTCCTAAATTTCTAAATTGAGGCGCATGACAATGTAAATCATTCATTCCTGGAATTATTAAATTATTACTAAAATCTATAACTTCAAAATTTTTATATTCACTTGGTAAGTTTTTATATAAATCTAGTATCTTTCCATTTTTAACTATTATAAAACCATTTTCTATTATTTCGAATTTATCTTTAATTTTCGTAAATAATATATTCCCCTTATATATTTGAACCATAAATACCTCCTGATATGTGAAAAAAATTGTTAATTTAATTATAATATACGTATGATTAAAAGTAAAATATAAAAAAAGTTCGTATTATGATGGTTTTAAATACCGTAGCTAAAAATAGTATATGTAATATGATGAAGTAAAAATTCATATTTTATAGTGATAATCAATTTGTCCTAAATAATGGGGGGAGATTTTATGATAGATGATTTTCATATAGGTATAGATATTGGATCAACTACAGTGAAAGTTATTGTATTGGATGATAGTAAAAATATGATATTTAAATCATACAAAAGACATTTATCAGATATAAAAAATTCAGTTATAAGTTTATTAAGTGAAGCCTATGATAGTGTAGGTGATAATAGAGTATCTGTTGTTATAACCGGATCTGGAGGTATGAAATTAGCAAAAAAATTAAATGTAGAATTTGTTCAAGAAGTAATAGCAAGTACAAAGGCGATTGAAACTTATAACCCAGAAACTGATGTGGTTATAGAACTTGGTGGAGAAGATGCTAAAATAATATATTTGACTAATGGTATAGAACAGAGAATGAATGGGATATGCGCTGGTGGTACAGGGTCTTTTATAGATCAGATGGCAATATTATTAAAAACTGATGCTAAAGGGCTAAATGATTTAGCCAAAGACTATAAAAATATATATAGCATAGCTGCTAGGTGTGGAGTATTTGCTAAAACAGATATACAACCACTTATAAATGAAGGAGCTAGGAAAGAAGATATAGCTGCTAGCATATTTCATGCTGTAGTTGTCCAAACGATTAGTGTATTGGCCTGTGGAAGAAAAATTAAAGGTAATGTTGCATTTTTAGGAGGACCTCTATATTTTTTATCAGAACTAAGAAATAGGTTTATAGATGTACTAAATTTAGAGAAAGGAAATATAATATTTCCTGAAAATGCACAGTTGTACATAGCTATGGGTGCTGCATTATCATATAAAAATGACTATATGTTATTTAGTGATTTAATAAAAAACATAGAAAGTTTAAAAGATATAGAAGGTGTAGTTAGCTCTGAAATTAAACCATTGTTTGATAACGAAAGAGAATATGAACTTTTTAAAAATAGACATAAAAAAAATATAGTAAAATCAATAGATATATCAAGCTATAAAGGTAAATGTTTTTTAGGAATTGATGCTGGGTCTACAACTACAAAAGTTGCATTAATAGACGAATGTGGAAATTTATTATTTTCAGAATATAAAAGTAATGAAGGGAACCCATTAAGATCAACTATAGGCATTTTAAATAATCTATATAGTATTTTACCAAGTGAAGCGAAAATTGTTAATTCTGTAGTAACAGGATATGGAGAAGGATTAATTAAAAGTGCCTTAAAAGTTGATTTTGGAGAGATAGAAACTATCGCTCACTATAAAGGAGCTAAATTTTTCTCACCGAAAGTTGATTTTATATTAGATATAGGCGGGCAAGATATGAAGTGCTTAAAAATAAATCAAGGTGTAATTGAAACTATTATCTTAAATGAAGCTTGCTCATCTGGATGTGGATCTTTTTTAGAAACATTTGCTAAGTCATTAAATCTAGATATAAAAGAATTTGCTAAAAAGGCATTATTTTCAAAACATCCTGTTGATTTAGGATCAAGATGCACAGTTTTTATGAACTCTAGAGTAAAACAAGCTCAAAAAGAAGGAAATTCGGTTGGAGATATAAGTGCAGGGCTTTCTTATTCTGTTATAAAGAATGCGTTGTATAAAGTTATAAAAATGAAATCATCTGAAGATATTGGAAAGCATCCTGTTGTACAAGGGGGGACCTTTTATAATGATGCAGTTTTAAGATCATTTGAAAATTTAACATGTAGAGAAGTTGTAAGACCTAATATAGCTGGTATAATGGGAGCATTTGGGGCAAGTATAATTGCAAAAGAAAAGTATAAAGAAGACTATATAACAACCCTTTTAAATGAAGAGTCTATGAACTCTATAAATTTAAAAATAAGTACATCTAGATGTAAGGGGTGTTCAAATAATTGCTTGCTTACTGTAAATGATTTTGGAAACTCAGAAAAATTCATATCTGGAAATAGATGTGAAAAGGGGATGGGTTTATATAGAAAAGAAAAAGTTGATATAAATTTATTTGATTATAAATATAAACGAGTGTTTAATTATAGAAAATTAGATGCAGAAAGCGCAATAAGAAAAGAAATTGGAATTCCTAGAGTTTTAAATATATATGAAGATTATCCTTTATGGCATACTATATTTACAAATTTAGGATTTAGTGTTGTTTTGTCAGATGCATCTTCAAAGGATATTTATGAGCAGGGGATGGACTCTATTGCATCAGAATCTGCATGTTATCCAGCAAAACTAGTTCATGGGCATATACAAAATTTAATAAAAAAAGGTATCAAAAATATATTTTATCCATGTATTAGGAGTGAGAGTAAAGAATTTAAAAATGCCAACAATAGTTTTAATTGTCCTGTTGTAATGTCTTACTCAGAAGTAATTAAAAATAATATTAGTGAGATTAAAGAAAATAAAATAAATTATATTAACCCATTTTTACCTATACACAATAAAAATTCTTTAAAGAAACGACTTTTAGAAGAACTAAATAAAATAAAAAAATATAATAAAGATTTTTTAGAAATTAGTAAAGCAGAGATAGATAAAAGTGTAGAATTAGGATTTGAAGAATATGAAAAATTTAAAGAAGATATGAGGTATATGGGAGAAAAATCTGTAGAAATAATAAATAAAAATAATAAAAGAGGGATTGTTTTAGCAGGAAGACCATATCATATAGATCCAGAAATAAATCATGGAATACCAGAATTGATAAATTCATTAGATATGGCAGTTTTAACAGAGGATAGTGTTGCACATTTAGGAAAGTTAGAGGACCCTTTAAGAGTGGTTGATCAGTGGACATATCACTCAAGGCTTTACAGAGCTGCGAATTTTGTAAATTCTGAAAAAAATATAGAACTTGTACAATTAAATTCTTTTGGGTGTGGATTAGATGCAGTTACAACTGACCAAGTTCAAGAAATTTTAAATGGTGAAGGTAAAATTTATACATGCATAAAAATAGATGAAGGTAACAATTTAGGAGCAGCAAAGATAAGATTAAGATCATTAAAAGCATCTATAGAAGAAAGAGATATTAATGGGTTAAAGATAGAGAAAAGGAAAAAAACATATATAAAAGGAAAAATAAACAAATCTACAAAATCAAATTATACTATACTAATGCCGCAAATGTCGCCTATCCACTTTGAGTTAGTAGAACATGCAATTAAATCTTGTGGATATAACATCGAAGTGCTTAAAGGCTATGACGGAGCTATAGAAGAAGGACTGAAATATGTTAATAATGATGCTTGCTATCCTGCGATAATTGTTATAGGGCAATTAGTTAAGGCTATTAAAAGTGGAAAATATGATTTAAGCAAAACTATGGTTGCGATAACACAAACTGGAGGTGTTTGTAGAGCTACAAATTACATTGGTTTCTTGAGAAAGGCATTGAGTGATGCAGGTTATGGTGATATTCCAGTAATATCATTATCTTTAAATGGAGAAGAGAAACGAAATTTATATAGTGTATTTTCATTAGGGCTTATAAATAGGGTTATGATGGCAGCTATTTATGGAGATTTACTTATGAAAGTTTTATATAGAGTAAGACCTTATGAACAATATAAGGGTAGTGCAAATAAACTATATCAAAAACATCTAGAAATTTGTAAGGATAGTTTAAAAAAGGCTAGTTTATCTAACTTTAAAGAAAATATATATAATATAGTTAAAGAATTTGATGAATTTCCTATAAAGGAACAAGATAAACCTAGAGTTGGATTGGTAGGAGAAATTTTAGTTAAGTTTCACCCACTGGCAAATAATAATATTGTAGATATTTTAGAGGCTGAAGGAGTAGAGGTTGTTGTTCCAGAACTTATGAATTTCTTCTTAAGTTGTGCTTATAATACTTATTATAAATCAGAGCATTTGTTAGATAAAAAATATAGAAAATTAGGTGGAAAGTTGATGAAAGATACAATAGAGATGTATCAAAAACATTACTCAAATGCATTGAAAAATAGTAAAAGATTTAACATGCCAGAGAGTATTGAAACATTAGCTAATAAAGCCTCTAAGATAGTTTCGATTGGAAATCAAGCGGGAGAGGGATGGTTATTAACAGCTGAAATGGTAGAACTTATAGAAAGTGGAGTTGGAAATATTGTATGTATGCAACCTTTTGCTTGTTTACCAAATCATATAACAGGTAAGGGAGTTATCAAGGAACTTAAACGAACTTATAAAAGTGCAAATATTGTTCCGATTGATTATGACCCAGGAGCAAGTGAAGTAAATCAAATTAATAGGATTAAACTTATGTTGTCAACATCATTTAAAACAATGTAAAAAAAGAAGATGTATAAACTACATCTTCTTTTTAGTTATTTATTAGAAAGTTACTTAACAATAAATTATATAACATTAAAAAATGGGTATTATTACCAAATTTAATATTATAATATAAAGGGATTAAAAAGATATTTGGCGAATAATGTAAGGTTGTAAAGAGTTGGAATATGTAATTTTAAAAATTTAATAAGGAGGATAGATTGTTGATATATGTATTTAGAGATTTACCAAGTTTACATACTGAAAGGTTAACACTTAGAAAAATTTATAGAAATGATATCAATGAATTACATAGATGTTTATCGAATGATTATCTATCAAAATATATGCTAATAGATTTTGATAAAAGTATAAATACGACAAAGAAGATGCTAGATATGATAATAAATGGATATGAAAATGATAAGGCTACTCCTTGGGGAGTTACTTTAAAAGAAGATGGAAAATTAATTGGTATGTGTGGATTTTCAAGTTATAGTAAATTAAATAATAAAGCTGAGGTTGGATATATATTAAATAGTGATTATTGGAATAAAGGAATAATAACAGAAGCTCTTTGCAGTGTTATAGATTTTGGGTTTGAAAATATGAACTTAAATAAAATAGAGGCTAAATGTATATCAGGAAATTCTGCATCTGAAAAAGTTATGATAAAAAATGGAATGCGCTTAGATGGCATATTAAGAAGTGATAGGCTTCATAAAGGTATGTATACAGATTTAAAACTATATTCAATTTTGAAACAAGACAAATAAATGTTGTTTATTTGTCTTATATGTTATAATATTAAGACAACTATGTAAAATGAAGGTGGGCTAAAAATGAAGGTAGTAAAAGAAGCTATATCGTCTCCTTATTTAGAATATGGAATTGATGAAGATATAGTTATTCATGAAGGAAATTTTTGCATTTACCTAGATAAGCTATATAAATGTAAGGGCCGGATCTACTATAGAATTAGTCCTCCCGTATGTATAAATTTTGAAGCTAAAGTACTAGGTCATAAAAATATAGATTTAGAAATTCTTAAAGATGATTATCTAGAGGGAATTATAGAAGTCCATGGATATCAGCCTTTCCAAGTTAATATAAATAATATACAAAAAAATTATGTAGATGGATACGTTAGCAGTGGAATAATAAAATCAAAAAATAGATATGTGGATTACATAGATTTTCATATTGTAAATTTTGACAAAAAGCAAGGAACCCTTATAAAGTATATGGATAAATTGTTTGCTGGAAGAATTGAGTTTGAAATAAGTGGATATGAGATAATAATTGATAAAAGATACGATTATAAAAAAGAACTATATGAAGAGCTAAGGTTTAAAAATGGTAGTATAATTACACATATAGGAAGAATAAAAAGAAAAGATAATAAAGTATTTAAGTCAACATATATATTTAAACTATTAGATGAGATATCAGATACGCTTAGCTTTTTAGCTGGAAGATATATAGGTATATGTATGGTAATGGGTTATAAAGACAATCAAAATACATTTAGGCTATGGAAGGAGTCTTTAACAACCCCATTTAAATATGTTCCTACATGGTCTGACACTATAGCAAATCATCATAATATTGAAAAATATATGAACTTAATGTGCAGAAAATTGCATGATTCTTACTATGGTCCAGCGTTAAAGCATGTAGTAGACTGGTACATAGAATCTATAGATAATATAAGTATAGAAAATAATGTTGTATCCTTACAAATTGCACTAGAAACACTGTCTTATGTTGTTGTTGTTGAAAAAAATAAAATTTTAACTGATGTAGAGTTTGAAAAAAATACAGCCTCTGACAATATAAGAATCTTATTAGATGCGTGTAGTATATATTATGGAAAAGAAGAATTAAACTTATTTAATGAATATATTTATAACAAGTTCAATGATGGAGTTGATATATTTACATATTTTAGAAATAAAGTTGTTCATCCAACACGAAAAACTAAAAGAGCTAATTTAACAGTTGAAGATATGTGGAATATACTTCAAATAGGTACTAGATACGTGGAATTAGTAGTTTTATATATCATTAATTATAAAGGAGAGTATTCTAACCGTTTAAATGATAGATGCTATGGAGAGGTTGAAGTTGTTCCATGGAATGATTAAATTTTATTTTAAGAAAATGTTTTAACATGTAGAAAACTGTGTAATAATATAAAAAATACAGTAAAGGAAAGTGATATATATGTTAAAATTTTATGGATATTCTAGATGATCTACAGTTAGGAAGGCCAAGGCTTGGCTTAATGATAATAATATAGATTTTGAGGAAATAGAAATAGTAAAAAATCCTCCTAGCAAAGAAGAATTAGAAACTATGTATAAAACAGGTACATATGAATTAAAAAAATTCTTTAACACTAGTGGGGTTAAATATAGAGAACTTGGACTTAAAGATATAGTTAAAAGTGAAAGTGATGATAAATTGCTAGAAATTTTAGCTAGTGATGGAATGCTTATAAAAAGACCTATAGCATTTGATGGAAAAAATGTACTTATAGGATTCAAAGAAGATGAATGGAAAGAAAAACTTTTAATAAAATAAAAAAAAGAACCTTTATATAAAGGTTCTTTTTTTTATTTTATTAAATTTAAAGAAGATAAAGTTGACAATAGTGTGCATGAAGTGTATATATATAATATACACAGTTTATACACACTGTACATATTATATTAAAGAAATGAGGTGTGAAATTGAATATAAATATAAGTAATACATCTACAACTCCACTTTATGAACAAATTAAAAATCAAATTCAAAATCAAATTCTAGATTCTACACTAAAGCAAGGGGAAGGATTGCCATCTATAAGGAATTTTGCAAAAGAGCTAAAGGTTAGTATTATAACTATAAAAAGGGCTTATGAGGAACTTGAAAAAGAAGGCTTTATAGAGACGATTGCAGGAAGAGGAACATTTGTATCTATGCAAAATAAAGAGAGATTAAGAGAAACAGCTTTATATGAGATAGAAAATAAACTTGAAATAGTTATAAAACAAGCAAAGTCAGTAGGTATAACTTTAGAGGAAGGTATAGAGATATTTAAAAGTTTATATGAAGAAGTCTAAGGAGGTTAATTTATGAATGCTATAGATATAAAAAACTTAAATAAAACACTAGAAGATTTTAAATTAACAATAAATGATATTGAAATAAAAAAAGGATATATAACTGGATTTATAGGACCTAATGGCTCCGGGAAGACAACAACTATGAAGTTGATTATGAATATGCTGAAAAAAGATAGTGGAACTATAAAAGTATTTGGTAAGGAAAGAGAAGTAGATGATCTTGAAATAAAAGAAACTATAGGGTACATAGGAGATGTATCCGGTTATATGCAAGAAAATAAATTGAAGAATATAAAAAAGGCAATAAAACCATTTTATAAAAATTGGGATGAACAGTTATATAAAAAATATATAATGAAATTTAAATTAAATGAAAACAAAGTATATAAAGAACTTTCAAAAGGACAACAAAAGAAATTTGAACTTGTAATGGTACTATCGCATCATCCAAAGTTGATAATAATGGATGAACCAACAGCGAACTTAGATCCATTAGTAAGGAATGAATTTCTTGAAATTTTACAGGAACACATAGAAAAAGAAGAAGCTACAGTATTTTATTCAACTCATATAACATCTGACTTAGATAAAGTAGCAGATTTTCTGGTATTTATATACGAAGGGCATATAATTCTTTCAGGAAACAAAGAGGATATACTAGAAAATCACAAAATAATAAGAGGAAATAAAGAGCTGTTAGACATGGATACAAAAAAAGAATTTATATCGTACACTGAAAATTCTTTTGGATTTAGTGGTATGACTTCAAATGTAAAAAATGCTTATGAAGTATTTGGTGAAGAAGTAGTATATGATAATGCAAACTTAGAAGATATATTAATGTATTATACAAAGGGGTGTTAATTATGGAAAATATAATTAATCTTACAAAAATGAGCTTGAATAATTTAAGTTCAATTATAAAGACTATATTGATTGTGATAATTGTATGGATTGGAATTGCTATGATTAATCAAGCTTTTTTTAATATTATATTTGGAATGGGGACATATTTGCTTTTGATGCAGGTAATGTCATATGAGGACACGTATGGGATAGATAACTTAATTGCTAAACTTCCTGTGAGCAAAAATGAATATGTAATTTCCAGATATGTTTTAGGAATTATTATTTCTGTAATTTTCATGGTATTATCAGTTTTAATTTATTCTATATTAAATTCAATTTTAGAATTAGATTTAACATTAGGAATATTTATTTTAATTGGGTTTGTGACATCTATGTTAGCTATATCTGTTATAATACCTGTTATTTTAAAATTTGGAATAAATAAAGGGAGAATGGTAATTACGATATTGACGGTATTGATGGTAGTTGTTCCGACTGGAATTATGACTAGCATTTGGGATAATAAAGAATTTATGTATAAAATTATGGATATAGCTGGAAATATAGGAATTCCTTTTATATTAATTATATCAAGTATATTAATTTTAATAATTTCAATTATAATTAGCTTGCGTGTATATAAATCAAAAGAAATAAAATAGTAATATAAAAAAGGATTAGAATATTCTAATCCTTTTTTTCTGGTATATAAATTTTTGGTATGTACAAAGTTATATTTTCTAAGCTTGTAATAGTATCATAAATAATTTTAGCATTATCTTCTAGATCATTGCTTTTGAGATCTAATGTTAAAAGTGTTTTTGATAAGTTTTTAATTTCTAATATATTAGTATTTTCTATAAACCCAATTTTTATATTTTTATTACATTTAAGTAGGTCATTTAAATGTTTAAAATCTAAAGTCATAATATCCCCCTCCCTGATAAGTTTATAATATAATATATATGTAAAAAACTCAAATAAAAACAAAGTATTACAATATGAATGAATTTTATAAAAACTTTGAATAAAACTGGATATTTTTAGTATTAAAATTCAGAATCATGTGATAATATTTTAGATGTAATTAAAAGTTTTAGTTAACTATATTGTTTTTAAAATCTAAATAGGGAGGCAGCTGATGGGGGAAAAACAAAATAGCTCTATGATAAGATCTCTTTCAATTATAATTGCAGTACTATTTTCAATAGAAATAGTTACATATACTATGGTATATATAAACTTAAAAAGCAATTCTAATAATGCAACAAATGACATAATGTTTTTTATGATACCGCCTATTATATATATGATAGCATTTTATATATCTTTTAAGGCTATTGAAGATGAGGAAAACTCAATTTTTTCGACTTTGCTAAGTATTTTAGCATCATGGACTCCATTTTTTTTAGTACCAACTTTTATAGATAACAACATGTTAGAAACGCTATTTACTAACTTAGAGATAGTTAAACTACTACCTAAGATATCTATAGCTATAGGAGTTGTATCAACTTTAAAAGGGATTGGGGCTTATACAATTAAATCTAAAAAAGAAAAAGAAGCAAGAAGAGAGAGAGAATTACAAATAAAAAGAGAAAGGCGAGAACTTTATAAACAAGAATTATTAAAGCATAAAAATAGAAAAAGAACTTATTAAATTTATATATCTAAAGTAGCAAGTATTTTAAGTTAAATAAATAAAAAGAGTTGTCTTATCAATTGGGACAACTCTTTTTGTTTTAATCATATATAAAG
>NZ_JAWDJM010000181.1:0-5835 GCF_032465715.1 Paraclostridium sp. MRS3W1
TATATATATTGTCCTTAAATGAATATTTGTATGTTTAAGTTTTTTAATTTGTCAAATTATGATATAATAAAATTTTGATGAACGTTAAAAATAAAGATATATAAATATAGGAGGCTACTTATGGCAAATACTTTTTATATAGTAAGACATGGACAAACTAATTGGAATATATTAGGTAAAACACAAGGACATGGAAATTCAGATTTAACAGAGAAAGGAATAGAACAAGCTACTGAGCTTGCTGATAGTTTAGCTAAAAATCATAAAATAGACTATATATTTTCAAGTGACTTAGGTAGAGCTGTTCAAACTGCTAATATACTTGGAGACAGTTTAGGAATAAGCGTTTGTGAAACGCCAGCTCTTAGAGAAATGGGATTTGGTAAATGGGAAGGTTTATTAATAGATGAAATAAAAATGAATTATGCAGATATATATAATACATGGAGAAATGAACCACATTTAGTTGAAATTCCTGAAGGAGAAACTTTACATATAATTAAAGATAGAGTAGATAATTTTATAAATGAACTTAATAAGAAATATGACAATAAACACATATTACTTGTAACTCACTCTGTAACTGTTAGGGTTATGCTTTTATCTTTCTTAAATTCAGGTATGGAAAATATATATAGAATTAAGCAAGACAATACTGCTTTAAATATAGTTGAATACAGAGATTATGGACCAGTTATAATAAAAATGAACGATACTACTCATATCAAAAACAATGAAAAAATAAACAACTCAGCACTTGAGTAAGGAGATATAAATATGGCAAAAGTTATAGTTGTTGGAGGTGGACCGGCTGGCATAATGGCCGCAATATCAGCTTCAAAACAAAATGAAGTAATTTTAATAGAAAAAAACAATGAAATAGGAAAAAAGCTTAAACTTACAGGTGGCGGAAGATGTAACATAACTAATAATAGAAATATAGAAGATTTTTTTGACAAGGTAGTTAATAACAAAAAGTTCTTATATAGTTCTTTTTATACATTTTCAAACTACGACCTATTAGAATACTTTAAAGATAATAATTTAGAGTACAAAGTTGAATATGATGAAAAAGTATATACTAAGTCAGATAAGGCCGATGATGTTATAAATGTACTATTAAGCAACCTTTCGAAAAATAATGTTGAAATAATGTATAATACAACTGTTTGTGACTTAGTTATAGAAAATAGTGAAGCTAAAGGAGTTATAACTAATAAAGGAGAAAAAATTAGTTGCGATAAATTAATTATAACTACTGGTG
The DNA here is from genome assembly GCF_032465715.1 of Paraclostridium sp. MRS3W1. Classification (NCBI taxonomy): domain Bacteria; kingdom Bacillati; phylum Bacillota; class Clostridia; order Peptostreptococcales; family Peptostreptococcaceae; genus Paraclostridium; species Paraclostridium sp. MRS3W1. The sequence continues at coordinate 1,265 of NZ_JAWDJM010000181.1, forward strand.
GTAAAAGTTATCCAGCAACAGGTTCTGATGGGTCTATGTTTGAAATTTTAAAAAAATATGGACATGAAATAAAAACGCTATATCCAGCATTAATCCCTTTAGTTACACAAGAGAGTTTTGTGAAAAATTTACAAGGTGTAGCTATGAAAGATGTTTGCATAAGTACTAAGATTAAAAAGAAAAAAATTGAAACTCAAGGTGACATGATATTTACACATTTTGGAATATCAGGACCTGCAGTACTAAAATTTTCTTCATATATAAATAAAGCACTTGATAATAATCCTATTGAAATTACAATAGATTTTTTACAAAAAACTTCAAGCGATGAATTATCAAGGATAATAAGAGAAAATCCAAATAAGAATATACTAACAAATTTAAAAAGCATATTACCACAAAACTTCTTAAAAGAAATTTTAACTTTACTTAATCTAAGTGATAAAAAACCTAATGAATTAAAAAAAGAAGATGAATTAAAAATTATTGAATATATAAAGTGCATGAAATTAACTGTTTCTGAGATGCTAACAATTAAAGCTGCTATGGTGACTAGTGGAGGAGTTAGTGTAAAGGAAATAAATTCATCTAATTTAGAATCTAAAATAATTAAAAATTTATTCTTTGCTGGAGAGGTTATAGATGTAGATGCCGAGACTGGCGGATATAATCTTCAAATAGCTTTTTCAACAGGGTATTTAGCAGGAAGTGATTATTAATGAAAGTATTAGCAGTTAGAGGAGCGACAACAGTTAATCAAAACTCCATAGAAGAAATATTAAATGAAACTAAAGTACTAATAGAAAACATAATAAAAGAAAATGATATATTAGAAGAGGATATTATAAGTATGGTCTTTACAATGACTAGTGATTTAGATGTGGTATATCCCTCTGTAGCTGTAAGAGATTTATTAAATATTTGTGATACACCTTTACTTAACTTTGAAGAAAAGTATATTCAAGGTAGTCTCAGAAAATGCATTAGAGTTATGGTAAATATAAATAGTGAAAAGTCAAAGTCTGAGATTAAACATATATATCTAAATAATGCTAAAAGTTTAAGACCAGACATAGTTGAATAGGAGTGAATAATATGAAAAATTTAGTAATAGCAGTAGATGGACCAGCAGGTGCAGGGAAAAGTACGATAGCAAAAATAGTAGCTGATAAAATGAATATAAATTATATAGATACAGGCGCAATGTATAGAGCTATAACATATAAAGTACTTCAAAGTGGAATAGATATTAATAATGAAAATGAAGTAATTGAAATTGCAAAAAAAAGTAATATAGATTTTAAAGATAATAATATCTATCTTGACGGAAAAATTTTAAAAGAGGAAATTAGAACTCCTGAAGTTAGCCATAACGTATCTAATGTAGCACAAATAAAAGATGTTAGACATTTAATGGTGGATGTTCAAAGAGATATTGGTAATAAAAGCTCTGTTATCTTAGACGGAAGAGATATCGGATCATATGTTTTCCCAAATGCTGACTATAAGTTTTTCTTAGTTGCTTCTTCAAAAGAAAGAGGAGAAAGAAGATATAAAGAACTTATAAAAAAAGGATATAATACTACTTTAGAAGAAGTTATTAATGATGTAATAAGAAGAGATGAAATTGATTCTAATAGAGAATTCGCACCTTTAGTTAAAGCTAACGATGCAATTGAAATTGATACTACAGGAAAAAGTATAGATAAAGTAGTTGAATCAGTTATAGATAAAATAAAGTAAGTCAAATTGAAGGGAGATTAATGTGAAATTTTATAACTTTGTAACAGGCGTTTTAAATGTATTCTCACGCGTGTTTTTTAAATTTAGAGTTGAAGGAATTGAAAATATACCTCAAGAAGGTTCTATAATAATTGCCGCAAATCATAAGTCAAATTTAGATCCGATTTTTTTAGCTGCATGTATGCACAAAAATAGACCTATTACAGCTGTTGCTAAAAAAGAATTGTTTAAAGTGAAACCTTTAGGATATATATTAAATAAAATAAATGTTATTCCTGTAGATAGAGAAAATCCAACTGCATCTACGATAAAAAGTATTTTAAAAATCCTTAGAAATGATGGATGTATAGGAATGTTTCCTGAAGGTACTAGAAGTAAGGATGTTGGTTTTTTAGAAGCTAAGGCAGGTCTAGGTATGTTTGCGGTAAAAGGAAAATCTTTAGTAATACCTATGTCTATAATAACTAACTATAGACTATTTAATAGAGTTACAATATACATAGATAAACCTATCTCATTTGAAGATTATTATAAAGAAAAGTTAACAAGTGACGATTACCAAAGATTATCTCAAAATGTACTAGATGTAATAAAAGAAAATTATTATAAGAATGCAAAATAGGGGGATCAATATGGAAGTTAAAATAGCCAAAAATGCTGGATTTTGCTTTGGAGTCAAAAGAGCTATGAAGATGGCTTGGGATGAACTTCAAAAAAGCGAAGACGGCATATATGCTCTTGGTCCATTAATTCATAATAAACAAGCGGTTTTAAAATATGAAGAAAATGGATTAAAAACTATTGATGAAGTAAGAGAAGTTCCTACATCAAAGAGCATGATCATTAGAAGTCATGGTGTAGGTGAGATTGTATATACAGAGTCAAAAGAAAAAGGTCTTAATGTAATTGATACAACTTGCCCTTTTGTAAAAAAAATTCATGAGGTAGCTAAAAAACATTATTCTCAAGGATTTGATATAATTGTTATAGGAGATGCGAAACATCCTGAAGTTATAGGAATTAACGGATGGTGTAATAATGAAGCTATAATAATAAAAACTTTAGAAGACTTAGAAAATATAAGTTTAGATAAAAATAAAAAATATTGTGTAGTTGCTCAAACTACAATTAATATTGATTTATATAATAAAATATTAGAAGCTTTATCTAATAAACTTGATAATGTAATATTCAATAATACTATATGCTCTGCTACTAAAGTTAGACAAGAGGCTGCTAAAGAAATATCAGCAGATGTTGATATGATGGTAGTAGTTGGAGGTAAGCATAGTTCTAATACTCAAAAACTAGTTCAAATATGTCAGGAATATGTTCCTACATTAGCTATAGAAACAGTAAATGAATTGAATCCAGAAGATTTTAAAGGGTTTAAAAAAGTGGGATTAACAGCAGGCGCATCTACTCCTGATTGGATAATTGAAGAAGTTATAAGTTATATTAAAGCTTTGTAAAAACTTTGTAAAAAGGGATATATAAATATATTCCTTTTTATTATTTTATGCCCAATTTCCATTTTTAAATATTTGTATTTCTTTACCATCCTTAGTTAAACCAAATATATTCATATCACTAGAACCTATCATAAAATCATCATGAGTTATACTATCATTTATACCGTATTTATCCATATCCTCTTTTGATATCTCACTACCATTTTCTATACTTGTTTTATATGCAGAGCCTAAAGCTAAGTGACAAGATGCATTTTCATCATATAAAGTAGTATAATAAACTATTCCAGTGTTAGATATAGGTGAGTTATTTTCAACTAACGCAACTTCACCTAAATAACAAGATCCATTGTCTAATTCTAATAATGACTTTAATGACTCATAACCTACCTCTGCATTGTAATCAACAACTTTACCATCTTTAAATGTTAATGTGAATTTATCAATTATAGTTCCATTGTATATAAATGGTTTTGTATTAGAAACAACACCATTAACTTTGAATTTATGAGGTAGAGTATATACTTCTTCTGTTGGGATATTTGCTGTAAATTCTATACCATTTGGATCTAAGCTTGAACCTCCAGCCCAAATGTGCCCTTCAGGCAAATCTATATGTAAATCAGTTTTAGAAGATTTAAAGTGTAAAGATTTAAATTTATAGTTATTTAAAAACATAACTTTTTCAGCTAACTTAGAGTTGTGATTTTTCCAAGATACTATAGGGTTATCAGTATCTATTCTAGTACACTTAAATATATAATCCCATAATTTATTTATAGCTTTATTTTCATCTAACTCGGGGAATACTTTAGATGCCCATTCTTTATTAGGTGCAGATACAATAGTCCACTTAATTTTATCTGATATAATAGCATCTCTCCATAACGGTATACTTTCACTAGATGCTTTACTAGCTTTTTGCATTCTTATAGGATCTACATCTTTAAATATAGTAGGGTTAGAAGAGTCTATATTTATAATACATACTCCTTTGTCTAATAATGAATTGTATTTTTCTATTTTCCATTTAGGAAATTCATCAAAAATGTCTTCTGGAGCTTTTATATATTTTATCAAAGAACTTTCTTCATCGCTCCACTCAATCTCAACATCTCTAGCACCTAAATCATAAGCAGCATTTACTATTTCTCTAGCAAAATCTGTACAAGATATAGGAGCTCTTAAAAGAAGCGTTTGTCCTCTTTGAAGATTTACTCCAACCTTTACTGCTAACTCAGCGTATTTTTTTAATTTAATTTTGAATTCCATAGTAACCTCCAATATCACATATTTATTAATTAAATTATATAATAATAAAGCATCCTTAAGTTGAAATTTTTATTATTTTTTAAA
>NZ_JAWDJM010000182.1:0-349 GCF_032465715.1 Paraclostridium sp. MRS3W1
ATTTGGCGGAGAGGGTGGGATTCGAACCCACGGCCCCTTTCGGAGTCACTGGTTTTCAAGACCAGCTCCTTAAACCACTCGGACACCTCTCCATTGGTGATCCATCCGCGACTCGAACGCGGGACACCCTGATTAAAAGTCAGGTGCTCTACCGACTGAGCTAATGGATCATTTTATTTACTTGGCAGGGGATGCAGGACTCGAACCTACGCATGTAGCAGTCAAAGTGCTATGCCTTACCGACTTGGCGAATCCCCTATGAATGTGGTGAGCGCACAGGGATTCGAACCCCGGACACACGCCTTAGAAGGGCGTTGCTCTATCCAGCTGAGCTATGCACCCACATTAT
>NZ_JAWDJM010000183.1:0-18738 GCF_032465715.1 Paraclostridium sp. MRS3W1
GCTTACTTATGTAAATAAAAAAAGGTCTTTTTAAAAAAGACCTTTTTTTATTCTATATAACTTATTTATTATTTTACAACTATATTAACAAGCTTCTTAGGAACAGCTACTACTTTTACTATTGTTTTTCCTTCTACTAAAGCTTTTATCTTTTCATCATTCATTGCAGCTTCTTGCATATCTTCTCTTGATATATTAGCAGCAACACTTAATTTACCTCTTACTTTACCGTTTATTTGAACTACAACTTCAACTTCATCTTTAACTAAAGCAGATTCATCATATTTTGGCCAAGATATATCAAATATACTTCCTTCTTTGCCTATCATAGTCCATAATTCTTCACCTATATGAGGAGCAAATGGAGCTATTATTGTAACTATAGTTTCTATAGCTTCTTTTATAACTGCATCATTTCTAGTTTCTAACTCTTTATATTTGTACATTTCGTTTATTAATTCCATTAATGCAGATATTGCAGTATTGAAACCAAACTTCTCATTTAAGTCTTCAGTTACTTTCTTTAATGTAGCATTTATAGTGAATCTCATAGCCTTATCTTCTTTAGTTAATTCACCCATAGTAGCATTACATTTAGCTTTATCAGCTAATTCGTCAACTAATCTATAAACTCTATTTAAGAATCTAAAGCATCCTTCAACACCTTGTTCTGACCATTCTAAATCTCTTTCTGGTGGTGCTGCAAATAATACGAATAATCTAGCAGTGTCAGCTCCGTACTCGTCTATTATTTCAAGTGGAGATACAACATTTCCTTTAGACTTACTCATCTTAGTTCCATCTTTTAAAACCATACCTTGAGTTAATAAGTTTTTAAATGGTTCTTTGAAGTCTAACATTCCCATTTCATTAAATGCTTTAACAAAGAATCTTGCGTAAAGTAAATGCATTATAGCATGCTCTACTCCACCTATATATTGATCAACTGGCATCCAATTGTTAACTGCATCTTTACTAAATGGCTCATTAGTATTTTGAGCATCTATATATCTTAAGAAATACCAAGAAGAATCAACAAAAGTATCCATTGTATCTACTTCTCTTCTAGCTGGCTTTCCGCAACATGGGCAAGTAGCATTCATAAACTCTTTTGATGTAGTAAGTGGTGATTCACCTTTACCTGTAAATTCTATATCTGTTGGTAATAATACAGGTAAGTTTTCTTTCTTCTCAGGTACTAATCCACACTCATCACAGTATACTACAGGTATTGGACATCCCCAGTATCTTTGTCTAGAAAGTAACCAGTCTCTTAATCTATAGTTAACTGTTTTCTTTCCTATTCCCATTTCTTCTATTTTTTCTATTATTGCATCAAATGCTTTTGAAGCTTCCATTCCATCAAACTCACCAGAGTTTACCATTAAGTTATCTTCATTTATAACCTCAACTACGTTTAAGTTATATTTAGCTGCAAATTCAGCATCTCTTTCATCATGAGCTGGAACTGCCATAACTGCACCTGTTCCATAGTCAACTAATACATAGTTTGCTATCCATAACTCAACTTTTTGTCCGTTTAATGGATTTATAACATGTTTACCTATGAACATTCCTTCTTTTTCTAAGTCGCTTGAAGTTCTTTCTATTTCAGTCATAGTGTACATTTTAGTTATAAACTTTTCTACAGCTTCTTCATACTCAGTCCCAGCAACTAATTCTTTAACTAAATCATGCTCTGGAGCTAAAACCATATAAGAAACTCCGTGTACTGTATCTGGTCTAGTTGTAAATACTGTTACTGATTTATCACTTCCATCTATATCGAAAGTTATTTCAGCTCCAGTACTTTTTCCTATCCAGTTTCTTTGCATTGTTTTAACTTTTTCTGGCCATCCATCTAAAGTATCTAAATCTTGAAGTAACTCTTCTGCAAAGTGAGTAGTTTTAAAATACCATTGTTCTAAGTCTTTTTTAACTACTACTGAATCACATCTTTCACAAGCTCCTTGAACAACTTGCTCATTAGCTAAAACTGTTTCACAAGATGTACACCAGTTAACAAAAGATTTTTTCTTGTATGCTAATCCATGCTCTAAGAACTTTAAGAATATTTCTTGAGTAAACTTGTAGTACTCTGGAGTAGATGTTGCTATTTCTCTATCCCAATCATAGCTAAGTCCTAATAATTTTAATTGACCCTTCATGTCTTCTATGTTTTCCATAGTCCACTTATGAGGATGTATTCCATGTTTTATAGCCGCATTTTCAGCTGGAAGTCCGAATGAATCCCATCCCATTGGATGAAGAACATTGTAACCTTGCATCTTTTTAAATCTAGCTATAACATCACCTATAGAGTAGTTTCTAACGTGCCCCATGTGTATTTTACCTGATGGGTATGGTAACATTTCTAATGTGTAGTATTTCGGTTTTGTTGTATCATTAGTATCAGTTTTGTATTGATCATTTTGATCCCAAGTTTTTTGCCATTTAGCTTCAACTTCATTTGGTTTATAAACGTTCATTTTTTTACCTCCTATTTTTGTTGTTTCGCGAAAGCTCGCTCGTTGTTAGGTCAATCATTTCCTTAGCATGAAGTCCTTCGGACTTTAAATGCTTCCTCAATGATTAATCTAACAATTTCGCTATACATTTTCACGTATAAAAAAATCCCCGTCACTAAACAAATTAATGTTTAGGGACGAGGATATTACTCGCGGTACCACCCTAATTGATTATTTTTAAAAAATAATCCTCTCGTACTAGTCTTTATACCAACTACGGTTAAATAGATTGTATCTAGCAAGTTCAAATCAATTTAATACTAGTTCACACCATCCACTAGCTCTCTGAAATCTAAATTTAATTTTACTACTCTAGTCTATTTTAATTTTTAATTATATCTTATTATTATATAATTATTAAGCTAATGTGTCAACATCAACATATGGAGCATCTTTCCACATTTTCTCTAGGTTATAGTATGCTCTATTTTCTTCATTAAATACGTGAACCATTATATCTCCAAAGTCTAATAGTATCCACTCTTGTGTTTCGTATCCTTCTTTACCTCTTGATTCTATACCTAACTTAGTAAGTTCATCTTCTACATTATCAGCTATAGCTTTTACTTGTCTTTGAGATCCTGCTGTAGCTATTACGAAGTAATCACATAAACTTGATACTTCTCCTACTTTTATTATAGATATATCTTTACCTAGTTTATCATCAATAGCATCATATATAACTTTAACCATTTGTTCTACTGTCGTCATATTAAATTCCTACCTTCCTTATTTTTTGCGTTTTTATATTATACCACAAAAAACTAACTTCATAATACTAAATTTATATTCTTAGTGTTGACCTGTTATCGCTATTATTTACACTTCTTCAATTTATTAATTCTATATTATTATTAATTTATACTTATTGTGATTTATTTTATAAAAATTATTTATTTTTCTAAAATAAAATTTCTAGCTTCTATTGTTCTAGGATGTATTATTTGTTTTCTATCTATTACTAACTTTATAGTATTATCGAAAGATTGTAATAATGCCTTATCCATTTGCCCATTATAAGCTAACTCTCTTAGTTCTTCTACTCCAGGATAATTTCTATTTTCTTCAATTATATCCGCTATGTATATAATTTTTTCTAGCATGTCCATATTGGATCTTCCTGTAGTATGATACCTAACAGCAGTTACTATATCTAAATCGTCTACAAAAAATTCATGTCTAACTAAAACTGATCCTATTATACTATGAGACAATGCTAAGTTTTCTTTTTCATAATCATCTAAGTATATTTCATATTTTTTTACATAATGCTCAACTTGTTCTTGGCTTAAATACTTTGCACAATCATGAAGTATACCTGCTAGGTATGCCTTTTCTTCATCATATCCATATATCTTACTTAACTTTACTGCGCACTTAGCAACACCTTCAGAATGTAACATTCTATTTTTAGGTAGCATTTCATTTAATTTAATTATTAAATTTTGCGAATCCAAAATTATTCAACTCCATTTGTATATATTTTTTTTTCATAAATATAAGATTCCACACATTCAGGTATTAAATATTTAATAGATTTACCATTTTTTATATGGTTCCTTATATAAGTTGACGATATATCCAGCGAAGGAACATTTACTGACCTTATATTAGCATCATATCTAGATTTTAATCTTTCTATTTTCATTTTAGCTTCATTAGAATTTATTCCGGGTCTATTTGCTGCTATAAAAGTTGCTAATTCAAAATTTTCCCCAACATTTTTCCAACTTTCCATATCGCAAATAGTATCAGCTCCAGTTATAAAGTATATATTAGCATTTGGATAAATTTTATGTAATTCTTTTAAAGTATCTATTGTATAAGTTCTAGTATTTCTATTTATCTCCATATCCGAAACAACAAAATCATCATTATTCATTGTAGCCAATAAAACCATATTATATCTATCTTTTTTATCCGTTCTTAATTTTGATTTATGAGGTGGGTTACCAGTTGGTATAAAAAGTATTTTATCAAGATTGTAAGTTTCTCTTACATATTCTGCTGTTGCTAAATGTGCATAATGTATAGGGTCAAAAGTTCCTCCCATTATACCTATATTTACATTCTCATTTCCCATTTTATGAAAATTTGACTTTAGGTTGTTAAAATTTTTCGCCTTTAATACTAATTCATCAATTCTCATTAAAAATCTCCTTTTGTCCTTTATACTTTTATTGTATCATTAATTTTAGCTTCTTTGATACAATTATTCTATATTTTACGGTATAATTTTGTACATGATTAAAATGCATTAAGTTAAGTTTTTTTAAGGAGGTAGTTATGTCTATAATAACAAAAATAGAAGCTCAGAAAAAAAATGAAGATAGAGTCAACATATATTTAAATGAACAGTTTTTTATGGGAATTTACAAAGAACTAGTTTTTACGTTAAACTTAAAAAAAGGAATGGAAATCGATGAAAATGTATTAAAAGGTTTACTACATGATGAAATGTATATAAAAGCTAAAAACAAGGCTTTATCAATACTTTCTAAAGCCCCCCAATCAGAAAAGAATATAATAAGCAAATTATCAAATGACTTTGATGGGGATATTATAGATGAAGTTCTAGTCTTTTTAAGAAAGTATAATTTCGTAAACGATGAAGATCTTGCTCAGAGAATAACAAATACAAACTTAAAAGTTAATAAGTGTGGTAAAAATAGAATAAAGCAAAACTTATATAATAAAGGCATTGATAGAAATACGATAGATTCTGTTATGTCTGATATAGATAGTGATGTAGAGTTTGAAAATGCAATGCATTTAGCTAAAAAAAGATACGAACGTGTGAAAAATGAAGATAGGAATAAAATATATCAAAAAATTTCTCAACACTTAGCTTATAAAGGATTTAGTTATGACATTATAAAAAGGGTTTTAAATAAACTTCTCAATTATGATGAGTCAGATTATTGTTAAATAAATTAGGGAGTCTTCAAAATAATTACATTTTGAAGACTCCCTAAATTTTTAATACTTATATATTCTAATTTACTCGTTTAAGTTTAATTTTTTTAATCCTACCTATAGTTATAGGTACTTTTTCTACTTCAACAATACTTGTATCTATACCGAACCATTTTTCAGGAGATACAGTGATTTTCTTTATAAATATTTTAAAACTCATTATTAAATTATCCCAATTTGATAATTGACTTTCCTTAGAAATTACTTCTTCTAAAATTATAAATTTGAAATCACCTACATTTTTATCTTCATCATTATTTATCATATAATCTTTAACATCAAATGATAGTTCTCCTGAAGCAATTAAATCCTGTATTACTTCACGTAAAAATACATTTACTCTCTGCTCAACTCTAAATCCTACTTCAAACTCTATACTAAATATCTGGTTTGGTTGTATTGTATGAACCCTATAATTCATTGTGTACGGCTCATCTGTTACCTTTACATGTAAGAACCAATAGTATCTTGAACGTTTTGGCCTCTTATTAAATATCGAATGTAGGATTTTATTCTCTACATAATTTCTATTTTGAGACTGAGTTAGATATACTGTATGAGTTGAATATATAGGTATATCTGTATCTTTCTTTATTGCATCAAATTTATCTAAATGATCAAGTATTTTACTAAATCTATTGTGCTTTCTTTTTATAGTTGATCCATGAATCCACACATACATAATAAGTATTATAATTAACCCTATTATTAATGTTATATATCCACCTTTGAAGAATTTCGATAAGTTGGCAAATAAGAAACTTATTTCTATTCCTCCAAATACAACTAAAACAAACAAACTTAATACACGTCTTTTTTTATTATATTTTTCATATTGAGATAGTAATATAGTTGTCATCAACATAGTAACTGTTATCGCAAGTCCATATGCAGCTTCCATATGTTCTGACTTTTTAAAATGTAAAACTAGTAATATACATCCTATCCCTATTAAATAATTTACTGAAGGTATATATATTTGACCCTTTTCTTCATTTGGATATCTAACACTAAGCCTTGGAAATAAATTCAATTTTATAGCTTCCGATATTAGTGTAAATGCTCCTGTTATAAGTGCTTGGCTAGCTATAATAGCTGCTAGTGTAGCTATTATTACTCCTGGTATAATAAACCAACTTGGCATTATTAAGAAAAATGGATTATCTTTAACTACATTTCCATTATTTAAAATAAGCCATGCTCCTTGACCTAAATAATTTAACACTAAACATATTTTTGCAAAAACCCAACTATAATAAATGTTTTTTCTTCCACAATGACCTAAATCCGAATAAAGGGCTTCTGCTCCTGTTGTACATAAGAAAACAGCTCCTAATATATAGGTTATACTAGGACTATTAATCAATAGTTTTATCCCATAGTATGGATTTATTGCTTTTACTATTTGCGGATATTTTATAATTTGCGATATACCTAATAGCGCTAGCATTAAAAACCAAGTAAACATCACAGGCCCAAACAACTTTCCAATCTTATTGGTTCCAAACTTTTGGAATGAAAATAAAAATGCCAATATACAAATAACTATTATTACTATTGTATCAGTATTTAACTTATATATTAAATTTAAACCTTCAATAGCTGAAGTTACCGTCATAGCTGGTGTAATCATTCCATCAGCCAAGAGAGCTGCTCCCCCTATAACAGCAGGAACAACTAGCCACTTAGCTCTTTTTCTAACTAATGTGTATAGTGAAAATATACCACCCTCACCATTATTGTCTGCTTTAAGAGTTAAAACAACATACTTTATTGTTGTTTGTAAAGTTAATGTCCAAAATACTAAAGATACTCCACCTAATACTAATTCCTCAGAAATATATCCTCCGTTAGTCCCTAGTATAGCTTTCATAACATATAGCGGAGATGTTCCTATATCTCCATATACAATACCCAATGCTATTAACAATGATGCTATACTTATCTTCTTCCTGGTGCTCATAAATATTATTCCTTCCTTCACTTTAGATAATTATAGTTCCAAGCAACTATATTGTATGTATATTAGTATTTATTTTTATATAAGTCTAGCAATTTAACTATTACTTAACATATTTAACATAATTAACATAAAATATTTTTTGTTTTATTCGTTGTATCTAACCCTATCAATTAAAGATTCTTTATTAAAATTCTTACTTATTATATAAGTTAATGTTAACTGTGCAATTACTATACATAAAACCATAATTAAAATAGGAATAAGCGGGAATGTGTACGATGCATAAGAAGCTCCAGTCTTTCTAAAAACATAAACAGCAATATATCCTAACCCGCTTCCTAATGTTAAGGAACTTAAAAGCATAGTCCCTGTGTAAAACATAGCTTCAATATTTAACATTTTTATAAGTTGTTTATCTGTTAAACCTATAGCTTGTAACATTCCTAATTCTTTTTTTCTAGTTATTATGCTAGTTATCATAGAGTTTATTAAATTCATAAAGCCTATAACCCCTATTATTATAACTAAACTATATCCTACAGCTTTAGTCATTTTTATAGATAATTCGTTTAATTCTATATCATCATCTATATATCTAGCATCTATATATTCATTTGACTTATCTAAGTTTTTAATAAATTCTTTTACTTCATCATAACTATCTTCAGCAATATGTATACCTAAAGTGTTAGTTGTGTCTGTTTTAAATAAATTTTTAAATACATCATTGTGAATTAAAAAAACACCTGGAGCTGATGTTATAGCTTGAATTTTAAATGTTTTATTAAACTTATCGTTTCCATCATATAATGTTAAAGTTATTGTATCTCCTGCTTTTATACCAAACTCTTTTGCTAGTTCTGGATATGCGAAAAGTATCTCATCTCCACTTTTCAACTTTTCAATATCTATTTTTCCATCTTCAAGATAAAATTCTAAATCCTCTAAATCTTTCTCATCTATTCCCGATAACTGCTCATATTTATACTCATTTCCTAAATTATTAACTTCTACTTTAGTGGTATTTATGCTTTCTAAACTCACAACACCATCCATATTTAAGAGTTCACCTCTAAAATCTTTACCTAGTGGATTTTTAGTTTGTAAAATATTAAATTCAGTGTTTGGACTATCTTCTTCTCCAAAAGTATATCCTGATAAGTTTATACTTATATCATATGAAAAATGATCTCTTGCCATTTTTTCAGCATTTATACTATTTAAAACACTCGCCATAACTACAAATATTATTCCACTTAATGAAAGTGATATTATAGTTACATAAGTACGCTTTTTATTTCTTTTTAAATTTGCATTCGAAAGTCTTTTTATATTTATATATTTATATCCTTTTCTAGTTTTAGATTTTGTTTTTATATCACCACTATATCTTACAGCATCAATAATAGATACTTTTGATGCAACCTTCATAGGCTTTAACAAAGATATAAACACTGTTAAGAAACTTACACCCATAACACCTATTATTATTGGAAGTTTTTGTACATCTGCTCCATTAAAAAATACTTTTGTTAATACAAATTTATTTATTGCATATCCTAATGCAATTCCTAGTGGTACAGCTATTGTAGATAAAAATATCCCTTCTTTTAAAACAATTGCTTTTATTTGTTTTTTAGTAGCTCCTATAGCTCTAAGTTTTCCAAACTCCTGAACTTTACTTGTTATTGATAGATAAAATATATTGTAAATTACTAATATGCTAGATAATATAACTATTATTGATATTGTAGCTCCCCACATTATAACTTGAGTATCTGGCTTTAAGGTATTTATATAATCTTCATTTACATTTATGCTACCCTTTGGTATATCTAAGTCTTTACCTATTTTTTCTACTTTTGATATAAGTTCTTCCCCAGATAATTTATTTTCACCTTTTATAGTTATAAATACATTTGAAATTTCTTTATCCATATCTCTAGTTGATTCCATATAATCTTTCGATACTATGCCAGCATAAGATTTTTTAAGTTTAGAAATTTCATTTACTTTTGTAATTCCAGTTAATATGAACTCTGATTTAGTAGTACCCTTTTTTGCAAAATCTTCATATTCTAAATTAATCTTTTGACCTAATTTTTTTTCATATCCCATTTTCTCTAAAGCTAAATCATCTAAAACAATTTCATTTTTTTTAGTTGGAAGTTTTCCATCTATAAAATTTTTACTACTAAATTCTATAGCATTATTATCTATATATCCTATACCTATTTTAGTCTCATCTTCATAATCCTTACTTCCTATGCTATTTATAATTCCAATTTTTTCAATTTGAGAATGAGCTTTAATTTGTTTTAGTTTTTGCTCATCTATCTTTCTGTAAACTCCATGTTGAGTTCCTGAGTACTTCCTAACATTTTCTTTACTTAAAAAATTCCAATCTGCACAAGTCAATCCAACAGCAGTTAAAAGTGTAGTTGCTAGAATTATAGTAATAATAATTAGTGTAGATTTTGACTTATTTTGTTTTAAATTACTTTTTGCTATCTTAGTAGTGTTAATCATTTATAACACCACCTTTTAAGACCTTTCCATCTTCAATATATATAACCCTATCTGCCATTTGTGCTATAGTTTCATCATGAGTTATCATAACTAATGTCTGATTATATTTTTTTATCATAGATTTTAGCAAACTCATTACCTCATCTGATGTTTTTGAGTCTAAGTTTCCAGTTGGTTCATCAGCTAATATTATAGATGGTCTAGTTGCTAATGCACGAGCTATAGCAACTCTTTGTTGTTGACCTCCTGATAAAGTATTTGGAAGTGACTCTTTTTTATCACTTAACCCTAAAGCCTTTATTATATCATTTATAAATTCTTCATCTACAGTTTTGTTGTCAAGCCCTATAGGAAGTACTATATTTTCCCAAACATTTAGCGATGGTATTAAGTTATAATATTGGAATATAAATCCTATTTTTCTTCTTCTAAAAATAGCTAAAGATTCGTCCTTTAATGAAAATATATCCTTACCATCTATAAATACTTTTCCATCTGTCGGTCTATCTAGCCCGCCTATCATATGTAATAGTGTACTTTTCCCTGAACCTGATTTTCCTACTATAGCTACAAATTCCCCTTCAATTATTTCTATGTTATTGTCATCAATTGCTTTTACTAAGTTTTCTCCATTTCCATAATATTTTTTCAAGCCCCTAGTTTTTAATATACTCATATAATTTACTCCTTCTCTTTTTCTTACTTTTTATACTTTAATATTAAGCTTTAAGTCTTACATAACACTTTCATAAAGTCTTACACTTTCGTAAGAAACAAAGAAAATTTACTACCTTCACCTTTTTGAGATGATACAATTATATTTCCACCTTGGCTTTCAAGTATTTTTCTGCTTAAATAAAGTCCAACCCCTGAACCTTCTAACTCTTGAACTTTTTCACTTCTATAAAATCTTTTAAAAATATTATTAAATTCATTTTTATCAATTCCAATTCCATTATCTTTTATATCAATCCTCATAAAATTTATAGCATCTTGAACATATATATCTATTTTCCCTTTTAAGTTAGTATATTTAACTGCATTATCTAAAATATTAAATATACATTCTTCTGTCCACTTAGAATCATGAGGTACTATTTTATCATCAAAATTATTTAAATTTATAGATATACATTTATTAATAGCTTTTGGCTTTACACTTTCTATAGCCTTAATAATTGTGGATTTTATGTTTTTATTTTCTTTTTTTATACTTATCATACTTGTTTCTAATCTTGATATGTTTACTAAAGACTCAATAAGACTGTGCAATTTATTTATAGACATACTACTTGTTTTCAAAAACTCAGTTCTATCTTCCTCATCTAAATCTTCTTCTAATAACAATGAATTATATAATTTCAAAGACGCTAATGGAGTTTTAAGTTGATGTGATATATCAGTTACTAGCTCTTTTATATTTTCTTTTTCTTTATCTAAATCTTTAATTTTAATATTTATACTTTTTGATAATTTATTTAAATCTGAATGAATTATATTGAATATACCTTCTTCTTTAAAATCATCTTTTATATTGTATTTCCCATGAATTATACATTCTACATTTTTACTTACTTTATCTAATTTATTAAATACATATTTCATCAAATTGCACATTATTAACATTATTAATATTATGATTCCTACAAAAACAATTAAATTATTTACCAGGAAATACTTTATATGTTGTTGAAAATTTATATTTTCTATCATTTTATAATTTTTATCATATCCATATTTCTCCAGCACCTTTTCGCCTAAATCACTGTAGTCTTTATCATTAATATATATACTATTTACTATGTCTGCCTCAAGCTCTGGGTGTTCACTTACTATAGACCCCACAATTTTTTTATTTATATTTAATTGTTCTAAATATATGTTTTTTAAATTGTTATATTGATTCATGCTAAATATAAATAAAATCGTTATTAATCCTATCCCCATATATATAGATATACGCTTCACAATTGGCTCTCTTCTTAATAAATCTATCATTTTTTGATACACCTCTTTTCAAAAATGTATCCAATCCCTCTTATATTTTTTATAAATTTAGGAGTAGATGGGTTATCTTCGACCTTTTGTCTAAGTCTTCTTATATTCACCGCTACAGTATTTTCATCTACATAATTTCCATCAATATCCCATAAAGCTTCCATCAATTGTTCTTTAGTTATAGTTTGACATGAATTTTCCATTAAATACTTAAGTAACTTACTTTCATTTTTACTAAGAATTATTTCATTTTCTTCTTTTGTAAGCTTGCTATCTACATAGTTAAAAGTTATACCATCACAACTTATGCATGTTTCATTGCTAGAGTTTCCAATTCTCTTCATAATTGCATTTACTTTAGATATTAAAATAATTAAACTAAATGGTTTTGTAATGTAATCATCTGCTCCAACATCATACCCCGTAACTATATCAACTTCTTGATCTAATGCAGTTAGCATTATTATATGAACACCACTTATAGTTCTTATATATTCACAAAACTCAAACCCATCTCCATCGGGAAGTCCAATATCAGATATAATCAAATCAATTTTCTCATTTAAAAATATATCTTTAGCTTCTTTTATACTAAATGTTGTAAATACCTTATATCCTTCTCTTTTTAATTTAAAACTTATTCCCCTATTTAAAGACCTATCATCCTCTAATAATAAAATATATCCCATAAAACGCTCCTTTATATTATCCTTTTACATATATTTTACTATGAAATCATTACAAACAAAAAGAAGTTATCTAAAAATAGATAACTTCTTTTTCTATTAACGAACTCTTTTCAATTCAACTTTATTTCTATGACCTATAGTTATAGGTACTTTCTCAACTTCTACTATACTTGTATCTATTCCAAACCATTTTGATGGTGAAACTGTTACTCTTTTTATAATCACTTTAAAACTCATTATAAGATTATCCCATTTTGAAAGATTACTTTCATTAGATAATGCTTCTTCAATTAATACAAATTTAAAATCTCCTACATTTTTATCTTGTCTATTATCCAACATATATTCTTTAGGTGTAAATTCTAATTCTCCTGTTGATATTAAATTTTGTATAACTTCTCTTAAAAAGACATTTATTCTTTGGCTAACTCTAAACCCAAGTTGAAATTCTATACTGAATATTTTATTTGGCTTTATTGTAAATACTTTATAGTTCATTGTGTATGGCTCATCAGTCACTTTAACATGGATAAACCAATAATACTTAGAACGTTTTGGTCTCTTATTAAATATAGAATGTAGTATTTTATTTTCCACATATTTTCTATTTTGTGATTGAGTCAAATAAACTGTATGTGTTGCATAAATAGGTAACTCTACATCTTTATCTATAGCTTCAAATTTATCTAAATGATCAGAAATTTTACTATACTGACTATATTTTTGTTTTATATGAGTTCCATGTATCCAAGTATACATTACGAATATTATTATCAATCCTATACATAATGTTATATATCCACCTCTAAAGAACTTAAATAAATTCGCATATAAAAAGCTCAGTTCAATACATCCAAATACTATTAATACTACGATGCTTAACTTTGGTTTTCTTCTATTGTATCTTTGGTACTGTGATAATAGTATTGTTGTCATTAACATAGTTACTGTAATTGCAAGCCCATATGCAGCTTCCATATTTTCCGATTTTTTAAAATACAATACTAATAATATACAGCCTATACCTAATATATAGTTTATTGCAGGTATATATATTTGCCCTTTTTCTTCATTTGGATATCTAACTCTTAATCTTGGGAATAAATTTAATTTTATAGCCTCTGATATTAAAGTAAATGATCCTGAAATCAATGCTTGACTAGCTATTATTGCTGCTAATGTAGCAATTATAACCCCAGGGATAATAAAACTTTGTGGCATTATTAAGAAAAATGGGTTTTGACTTATTCGTTCTCCATTTCTAGAAATTAACCAAGCTCCTTGCCCTAAGTAATTAAGAACTAAGCATAATTTTACAAAGGTCCATGTATAATATATATTTTTTCTTCCACAATGCCCTAAATCTGAATAAAGTGCTTCTGCTCCTGTTGTGCAAAGAAAAACAGCTCCTAAAATATATGTGCTTTTAGGACTTTCAATTAATAGATTTATAGCATAATAAGGGTTTAATGCCTTAACTATATAAGGATTTTGTACTATTTGACTAACTCCAAGTATAGCTAACATACTAAACCAAATGAACATCATCGGTCCAAACAACTTACCAATTTTAGCTGTTCCAAATTTTTGGAATGAAAATAAAAATATTAAAATAAATATGACTGTAATAACTACAGTCTTTGTACTTAACGTCCATATTAAGTTCAACCCTTCAATAGCTGAGGTAACTGTAACAGGAGGTGTAATCATACCATCTGCTAAAAGTGCTGCTCCACCTATAACAGCTGGAATAATCAACCATTTAGCTCTTTTTCTAACTAGCGTATATAAAGAAAATATGCCGCCCTCTCCATTATTATCTGCTTTAAGGGTCAATATAACATACTTTATAGTTGTTTGAAGGGTTAAAGTCCAAAAAACAAGCGATACCCCACCTAATACTAATTCATTAGAGATGTACCCACCATTAGTAGCCAATATAGCTTTCATAACATATAATGGCGATGTTCCTATATCTCCATATACAATTCCTAAAGCTACTAAAAGTGATGCTATACTAACCTTTTTACTGCTGCTCATATCGAGATTCCTTTCCTAAATAAGTAATTAATAATTTGAACATATTATATTCTCATTGTCATTTATTGTCTATCTCTATATAAAGCTATTTATTAATAACTTATTAGCAAATGCAGCAGTATTTTCTTAAATTACATATCTTCCTTATATTTTCCTATATAATTCTCACGTTTTTATTTGTGATTATCACAGTATACATTAATTCCATCACTTAAGAATTGAGCTAATCCTGATTTATACTTATCTATATTTTTTGTAAATCTCTCATCTGCTACATACATTATGCCTAAGCCTCTAAATATTTCTATAGTACAGTCATAAAAATTTTCACTTATATGATTTCTCCATTTTCCAATCACAATTTGCACTTCTTCATCTGCAGGAGATTTATCCATCAATTGTGCCAATTCTTCATAAATTTTATTAGCTTCATCGCTTATTTTCTTCCAATCGTTTTCGCCATATGAACTAGTTTTTTGTTTACATTCACTATAAGCATCACTATCCCCATACTTTCTCTTTGTTTCATCTTTATATTTTTCCTCGTGCTGTTTAATTTTTTCATAATCAAATACCTTAAAATCTTTTTTACTCATACTCTTATTTCCTCCTAAATCATTTATTTGTTCATCAATAGATTGAATTATATTGTTTAACCTATTTCTTTTTTCTAATATCAATTCTTTTTGAAATGATAAAACTTCTTTCTTATTTAAATTTTTATCATCTAAAATTTTTTTAATTTCATTCAATGGAAAATCCAATTCTTTAAGTGTTAAGATTTGATATAATCTTTTTATATCTTGATCGCTATATAGCCTATAATTCTTTTCAGTTTTCTTACTAGGAATTAAAACTCCAATTTTATCATAATGGTGAAGCATCCTAATACTTACTCCACTTAGTTTCGAAACTTCATTTACTTTGTACATATTTACCTCCTTAAAAATATATTAAGGTATTACATAGTGTTAGAGTCAATAATAATTTTAACCTATTTTTTACTTTCACAAAAACATTAGTATTATTATACTCCATAAGTTATCCTCAAATATTAGTTAAGTATAATTTCTTTAAGCGTAAAAAATAGGATGTCTAAAAATACATCCTAACTTGATTTTTATGCAGCTTTTTCTTGCTTTAAGTTCTCTTCATCAAACTCTAATACATCTAACTTTTTAGCTACTAGCTTAGTGGTACTAGCTTGAACTATTAAAGTTATTAGTATTGTCATAAATACTATCGAAGATATTATCTCGTATCCTGGAACTTTCATCGATACAACTATACCAGATAATGCAGCTGGTATAACTCCAGTTTCTCTAACCCACATCATAAATAATTTATCGTTTATTTTCCATTTAGCTTTAATATCAAACACTGTACAAATTAATACTACTAGTGGTCTTGCAATAAACATTAAAACTAATACTACTATTAAAGAAGGTAACCAATATTGAGCTAGTGCTCCTAAATCAACATGTGTACCTAATACCACAAATATTGACATACGACATAAAGATGCTACACTCTCTCTAAAGTGATGTTCAGATTGGAAAGATTCCTCAGGAACCCATAATCCAAATAATTTTTTATTTCCAGCTATAAGTCCAACTATAAATACCGCCATATATCCACTTCCATGTAAATATGTTGCTATTTCATAAGCTAATATAACTTTAAGTATAGATATTATAGGTGCGTATGAATGGAATATTCCCCATTTATTATCACATATAAGAACTGAGAATACATATCCAATAATAATTCCCACTATAACTCCTACAACAACTGCTACTAATAGCTCTTTTACACTTTCTCCTGCTGAAAAACTTCCTGATGTAACTATCGCAAGAAGTGTGCTTACTATTATAGCTCCTACTGCATCGTTAAATGCCGACTCACTTACTACTGTTTGCTTTATTTTATCTTTTATAGTAACTTGCTTAAATACTGGTATAAGTGCTGCAGGGTCTGTTGATGCTATTATTCCTCCTACAAGTAAAGATGTCATTATTGGAAGTCCAAAAATTTTATTAGTAGCAAATCCTACTACTATAGTTGATATTACAACTCCTAATGTTGCTAATAGTCCTACACTAACCTTTACTTTATTTAAAACTTTTAAGTTAACTTCTCGGCCACCTTCATAAAGAATAAATGCTGATCCAAAAGTTAATATAAGATTATTTTCTATAGGAAATGAATCTACACTTATTAAGTTTAAAACTGCTGGCCCTATTATGATTCCTGCTATTAAATATAGTATTACATCTGGTAATTTAAGCTTTTCACTTAATTTACCTAATATAACTCCTATTACAACTATTGCTGAAAATATTATTAATAAATTATTGGTAGCAATAGCTTCTACTGTATTTTCCATATATATAACCTCCATCTATAATATAAATTAATTTATCTTATCAATTCCAAGTATTATTTTACTATTGCTTTTATCATAAGTAAAATAAATATTATGAGTGGTTATTATTTATATTTTTAATTATTATTTGAAACTTTCTATTAAATTTCTTTTCCTTAAACGCAAAAAACTGATAGTAATACTTTAATAAGTATTACTATCAGTTTTATATTTTAATTATTTAGATACATTACCTGCTACATTAAGTATATCCCATGTTCTTGCAAATGGTGGTGCATAACATAAATCTAGCATACCTAATTGGCTAGTTGTTAATTTTCCAAATATAGATGCAGCTATTACATTACATCTTTGAACAGCATCTTTATATCCTGCAACTTGTCCTCCTAATATAACTTTTGTATCAGCATCATATACAAGCTTTACATACATTTTATTTCTTCCTGGATAATAATTAGTTTGGTTAAAGTCTGATATAAACTTAGATTTAACCTTTATTCCTAACTTTTCTGCTTGTACTTCTGTTAATCCTGTACATGCAGCTTCCATATCCATAATTTTTATACAACTAGATCCTAAAGACCCTTGGAAACTATTATTAGCTCCAGCTAAATTTTCTCCAACTATTCTTCCTAGTTTATTAGCACCTGTTGCAAGCGGAACATATGAATCTTGTCCTGTTACTATATTTTTTATAGTTGCACAATCCCCCGCTGCATATATGTCTTCTACTGAAGTTTTTCCAAACTCATCAACAATAATTGCTCCATTTGGTAGCAGATTAACTTTACTATCTTTTAAAAATGCTGTGTTCGGTCTTACTCCAGTTGCTATTATAACTAAATCTGCATCATATTCACCTTTATTTGTTATAACCTTTTTAACTTTTTCTTCTCCAACTAACTCACTAACTATTTCCTGTAATCTTAAATCAACATTATGATTTTTAATTTCTTCTTCTAATATATCAGTAAGTTCTTTGTCAAATACTTGAGGTAAAATTCTATCTTCTAGTTGGAATACAGTTACTTCTTTCCCTAATTTTTTAGCTGCTTCAACTGCTTCAAGACCTATAAATCCTGCACCAATTATAGCAACTTTTTTTATTTCATCTCTATTCATTAGTTCTTTAACTTTTATACCATCATCTAAACTCTTTAATGTTGACACATTTTCAAGTTTAACATTTTTTATAGGAGGTATTATGCTACTAGCCCCTGTTGCTATCATTAATTTATCATATGAATCTTCAAATATTTCTCCATTTTTTACATCTTGAACTTTTAATTTTTTTGAATCAGTATCAATTGAAGTTACTTCATGGAATATTTTTAAGTCTATTCCACTTTCAACAAACTTTTCAGGCGCTCTTGCTATCATATTTTGAGGATCATCGAAGAAGCCACCAACAAAATATGGAAGTCCACATGCTCCAAATGATACAACATCTGTTTTTTCATATACAACTACTTCATAATCAGGTTTCATTCTTTTTAATTTTGCAGCAGCACTCATTCCAGCTGCTACTCCACCAATAATTACAACTCTCATCTCTTTTCTCCTTAAAAAATAATGTATTTTAAATAAATTTCTTAATTTATTATATCTAGTTTTAAATTATAATATAGC
>NZ_JAWDJM010000184.1:0-1699 GCF_032465715.1 Paraclostridium sp. MRS3W1
GATTAATATAAATCCCCGTTTATATTTTAATTATTAAAATGCCCTTAAAAAAAGTATGAATTTAATTCATACTTTTTTTATGTCTATTTTTAATTTTACTTAATCTAAATATCTAGATAATATATAATTTTTCCTATATAATTCATACTTATCACACTTTATCATTTTCACGGAATTTGAAATTTTCATCTTTTTATCATAAGTTTTTACATATTTAAAACCTAAGCTTTCTAAAGATTTTCTAGTTCTAGGATTTTCTTCATATGTAGTTGCTGTTATCTTTTCTAAATTCAAGACCTTAAATCCATACATTAAGGAATACTTAGTCAAATCTGTTGCTATATCATTTCCCCAGTAAATAGGGTTTATACATATACCAATCTCAGCCTCTTTATCTTTATTAGACACATTGTTAAGACCTATATTACCAATTAATTTATTATTTTTTTTATCTATTATAGCCCAGTGATTTACATTTCCTTTTTTATAACTATTTATAAAATAATTTTTTATAAATCTTTTTGTCTCAACTATTGATTTATGAGTTTTTATAGGTAAATATTTAACTACTTTATCCTGACTGTAATACTCAAACATACTTATTGCATCTTCTACACATATAGGTCTTAATATATATTTATCAGTTTCTATTATTTTCATTTGAGGATATATAGAATCTTTCATTAATAGTTCCCTCCTTAAAATAATTAATACTCTTTTATATGCATATATGTTTTTAGATGTTAATCTATTCATAAAATTTCACGCTCTCTAAACGCAAAAAAGCATAAGATAAATTATATTTACCTTATGCTTAAGTATTTTTTATTTTCTATGAAGTTTTGAGTATACTCCGCCTTTTTCAATTAATTCTTTATGAGTTCCTCTTTCTTCTATTCCATTTTGAGTTAAGACTATTATTTCATCTGCACTTTGTATCGTTGATAACCTATGGGCTACAACTAAATTCGTTCTATCTTTTCCTAATTCTTCTAAAGATTTTTGTATTTCTTGTTCTGTTACATTATCAAGAGCTGATGTAGCTTCATCTAATATCATTATAGGTGGATTTTTAAGGAATATTCTAGCTATAGATATTCTTTGCTTTTGACCACCTGAAAGCTTAATTCCTCTCTCCCCTACGTAAGTATCATATCCGTTTGGAAGTGTCATTATAAAGTCATGTATTCTAGCTTTTTTACATGCATCTATAACTTCTTTATCAGTTGCACCTGACTTTCCGATTATTATATTTTCTTTTATTGTGCCTGTAAATAAAAATACATCTTGAGCTACTACACCTATATTTGTTCTTAATGAATTTAAGCTAACATCTTTTACACTAACTCCATCAATTTTTATATCTCCTTCTTCAAAATCAAAGAATCTAGGTATAAGATTACATAAAGTAGTTTTCCCTCCACCAGATGGACCAACTAATGCCACAGTCTTACCAGCTTCTACAGATAAACTTAAGTTTTTAAATACTTCATTGTCATCTTCATAAGTAAATGAAACATTTTCTATTTCTATATTTCCTTTAACATCTTTAAGTTCTATAGGATTTTTAGCTTCTTTTTCAGTTTCTTCATTTATAATTTCTGAAAATCTTTCAAATCCTGTCATACCATTTTGGTATTGCTCTGTAAAGTTTATTAATTTTCTAATTGGTTGTATAAATAAATTTACAGAAAGAAGA
>NZ_JAWDJM010000185.1:0-22175 GCF_032465715.1 Paraclostridium sp. MRS3W1
CTTTTTTTATAGATATTATTAATATAGGCTTTATATTAATATTTAATATTTGATGCTCTTAGATACAAATTTCCAAATTTATGATACAAGTTTAAAGAAAGTTCAATTAAGATTTTGAGCATGAAAAAGGAAGAGTCTTCGTCTTATTCGCAGGACTCTTCCTTTGCTACATATCATATTTCATCTCACTGCTTATTTTAAACCTTTTAGTTCTATATATAAATTTTTTCACCATTTATATAATTCCAATTACCATTATGATTTTGGCTCTTTGCACCTAACTCAAAGTGTAACATAGAGATTCCTAAATCAATATCTTCGTATCCATACTTATCTGATACTTTATAAGCTTTTACTTCATTATCTAAAAAAGAATAGCCTACTGGCTGCTTATTTAATGCAGAAGGTGCTTTTATTACAAACTCAATGCCTTCCTTTATCCAACTTGGTAATGACTCAGTGTCTTTTTCTAGTAATACTTTATCAAATGATTTTTTACTTTTATTCATTTTAGAAATTAATTTTTCTCTTATACTCTTATCTTCTAAAACTTCACCCACTGCTATCACACAAATTAGCTCTTCATCTTGATTTATATCTATATATTTCTTACATTCATTTTTATCGTAAGTTCCACCTATCCAACAAGTTCCTAAATTCATATAAGTTGATTCTAGTACTAACATTTCTCCATAATATCCAACTTTAGTTTTATAATTATCGATATTTTTATTTCCTACTAAAGCTATACATGAATTTAATCCTTTTATTAATCCATATGATGCTGAAAATCCTTTGAATAACTTTGAACAATCTTCTATAAATTGAAAATTCAATCCAGTTTCTTCATTTATTTTATAAATTAATTCTTTTATTTTACTTATATCTTTTATTTCTAATTGCTTATTTATATATGCTCTTCTTGAGGTTCTATAGTTTACAGCATCTATCCAATTTTTATTAAATTCCATTTTTAACCACCTCTGTATAAGTAATATAATACTTATTTATATATATCTATTTAATATATTTTTCTATACAATCTAATTTTTTTACTAATCCATCAAACTCATGAAGATATTTTATATAGTCCTCTTCTTTTAAATTAAGATTTTCTGCTATTCTTCTTGGAATATCTTTTGCCTTGCCTTCAATTTCTAATCCTTTTTTAGTAACAACTATATAAATTTTTCTATCATCATTTTCATCTTTAACTTTTTCTAAATACCCGTTGCTTTCCAATTTATTTAAAATAGGAGTCAATGTACCAGTCTTCATTTTTAATTTAGAACTTATTTCTTTAAAAGGTAATTTTTTATGTTCCCACAGAACCATCATAGTTAGATACTGTGGATATGTTAAATCTATCTCTTTTAATAAAGGTCCATATATTCTAACTATACTCTTAGATACTGAGTATATTTTAAAACAAAGTTGATTTTCTAATTTTAAATTTTCGTGCATGGTACATCCTCCTAAAAAACTATACTATTTTTTATTTATTATAACTTCTTTTCCAGTATGTATCAAATAATTTCATATTGCTGATTCATAATGTTTTTATAAATTTTCAATGTATTTTTTCAACTTTTGTTATTAAATTTATATAGAAACAAGTAAGCTAGATGAAGTATTTATTAATCCATCTAGCTTTATTATATTTATAATATATATTATTTTACCCAATCGACTACTTGATCCATTGATTGTCTTAATTTTTCTTCTGGATTATTAACTCTATATCCAAATGCAGCACATAATACAATATTGAACTTGTCTGTGTCTAATAAACCTCTATCAACTAGTATTTTTTCTACTTTATTGTGATCTATACCACCAATAGCACAAGAGTCTATTCCTTGCATTGCTGCTACACTCATCATATTAGCTAACGCAATATGAACTTGTTCTGAAGAATAATTTTCTAAATCTTTATCATCTCTAAATCTAATTTCCTCTATAGATTTCATTATACCTTTATACTTATTAGCAATATCTTCTGGTAAATGTTTAATATCTTTTAATAAATAATCTATATAGTTTGAATCAAATCTTAATTCTTTCGCAGTTCTACCTAAATATACTACTAAGTGGCTACATGTTGGCATTTGTGTTTTTCCACCCCAACAAACTTCTCCTAATTCATTTTTTAATTCTTGATTTTCTATAACTAAGAATTTCCAAGGTTCAATTCCCATAGAACTTGGTGAAAGTCTTCCTGCTTCAAGTATT
Organism: Paraclostridium sp. MRS3W1; assembly: GCF_032465715.1. NCBI lineage: Bacteria > Bacillati > Bacillota > Clostridia > Peptostreptococcales > Peptostreptococcaceae > Paraclostridium > Paraclostridium sp. MRS3W1. The sequence goes on from NZ_JAWDJM010000185.1 coordinate 2,233, forward strand.
ACTTCAAATTCATCTTGAGTTATTTTCTTATTAGAATCAAATTCTTTGCATGCGTGTCTAAAATTTAAAACATCTAGTATCTCTTTTTTATTCATTTTAATACCTCCTATTTTTACCTTATATAGTTTTATACCCTCTATATGATTCTTGATTATATTTATATATACCTCTCTAAAGTTCCATAACTTTATTTTCTTTTAATGATATTAGAGCTTCAGGTGTATGAGTTGATAAATATACAGTCTTGTTTTCTTTTACAAATTCTCTAACATTATTTAAAGTTTGCTTTGCTAACTCTTTATCTTCAAACACTACTGATAATGCATTTTGTCTAAGTGCTTCATCTGTATAAGTTACATCACCATGGAACATATAGTGTAATCCTCCAAACTCTGCTACTACTATAGAATTCCCTTTTGTATGTCCATACGCAGGTAGCATGAATATGTTGTCAGTAATTTTTTGACTTTCTTTAAAGTTTTTGTACTCTCCATCTTCAAAGTTAACTCTTACTATATTGTTACCCTTTAAGTCCATTGCTTGAGCTTCTATTTCTGATATATATATTTTAGAATCATCAAATAATCTAAGTTCTCCTGTATGGTCTTGATGTTTATGTGTAACTATAACTTTATCTATATCTTTTGGTTTATATCCTGCTTTTTTTAATGCATCTACAAAATTGTTAACTTTTTCACCAGTGTATATCATTTGTTCAGGTTTTGGTTCTACATCTTTTGTCTCAACTGCTACTCCTGTATCCACTAATATAACTTCTTTTCCAGTATCTATTAAATAATTTTGTAAACTTGATTCGTAATTTTTATTTGGATCTATTTTTTCTTTTTCAACTGATCCTCCAAATGCAAGTGCTTCTTTCATAAATCCATTTTTATAAAATTCTAATGCTATTATTTTCATTTTTAAATTTCTCCATTCGTTTTTATCGTATGCGATTAATCTTATACGATTATTATATTCGCATTTTTTTAATATGTCAATTATAATTTTTCATAAAAAAATAAAACCGCATCACTTACTTGTGATACGGTTTATATTAATATTTAAATTCTATAAGTTTATTTTTTAATTGATTTTCAATATTTATTAATTCTGCTTCTGCTTCTCTACGTTTTTGACGTCCTTCTGTTTGTATATTAAGTATTTCATCAAGAGTTGAAATTAACGACTCATTTGTAGCTCTAAGCGTTTCAATATCAACAATTCCTCTTTCAGATTCTTTTGCAGTCTCTATAGTTGAAGTTTTTAATATTTCTGCATTTTTTCGTAAAAGTTCATTTGTCATATCTGTTACTTCTCTTTGGACTCTTGCAGCATTAGCAGCATGAGCAACCCCCAGCGCTAAAACCATTTGATTTTTCCAAAGTGGAATAGTATTTATAATTGTAGATTGTATTTTTTCAGACATTAATGAATCATTATTTTGAATTAAACGAATTTGAGGAGCCATTTGTAAAGAAATCATTTTAGTTAATTCTAAATCATGAATTTTCTTTTCAAATCTATTACAAAGAGCAACAAAATCATTTAATTCCTGAGCATCCTGAGGATTACCACTAGTTCTTGCTTTTTCCTGTAATTTAGGAAGTTCTTCTTTTTCTAGTTTTTGAAGCTTCTTTTTACCCGCTAATATATACATATAAAGTTCTTTAAAATATGCTTTATTTATTTCATACATCTTGTCTAACATAGCAATATCTTTTAAAAGCTGTATTTGATGCGCTTCAAGAATACTACACATTTTCCCTATATTGTTGTCTACATTCTCATATTTTATTTTCATGTAAGAAATTTTATCCTTACCTTTTTTAAAGAAACCTAAAATTCCTTTTTTCTCTTCAGATTCTTCAAAAGTCTTTAATTCATGAACTACACTAGATAATATATCTCCAATTTCACCTAAATCTTTCGTTTTTACATTATTTAATGCTGACTGTGAGAAATCAGAAATTTTCTTTTGAGCACCAGCTCCATATTGTAAAATAGAATTTGAGTTATTTATCTGTATTTTATCTACAAATTGGTCAACCATTTTTTGTTCTTCTTCTGTAAGTTGCATTTCATCAACTATTTTCTCTTCTATTTTTTCTTCTTTTACTTTTAAATCAATAATTTCCTCTTGAAATGGTTCAAAAGTTAATTCTGGCTTTATATCAATAGATTGTTCTTTAAATTCATCACTCATTCTTAATACCTCCCTTTTATTTAAAACTTACTTTTTAAAATCCTCTTCTACCAATCCTTCTTGTTTAAATAATGTTTTAAGAACAGAAATATCTGTAGAAACATCTAAAACAACATCTTCAAATAAATCATCTAGTAAGTTTTCAAAAGCGCTATTAATAAGATCAATACTTTTTTCAATTTCATTTTTAGCATTTTCTATATTCTCACCTTGAACTACTTGATTATTTATATCTTTGTATGAATTAATTAATTTTATAGTAATAGGAAGGTAATGATTTATAAATTTATTAACTTCTTGTATCTTGTTAGGATTCTTTTCAACCTGACTAAGTATTTGGGTTGCAATGTTTCCTAACTTATCTAATTTAATAGCTATTTCTTCTTTACAAAGATCATTTCTTATATTTCTTATTTGCTCAATATAACTTCTTCCTATTTTAATTGTAGCTTCTATTTTTTCTTTCTCTGAATCATAGATTTCTTCATTTAATTTTTCATCGTTACTTTCTTTAGCTATTTGTTGATTTTTTAAATTTAAATAGTCGTTATAAACTTCATCATTTATCATGAAGTAAATTTTTTCTTCATCTATGTGTCCTTCTAAAAACATACCTTTATCTATCATTTTGCTTAATTCTTTAACGACAAAGCTATCTTTCTCTTTTGCAAATCTTGCTAAATCACTAATTAAAAAATAACTATTGTTGCCAATAAATCTTACATACTTCTTAAAACGCTTTACTCTTTTTCTTAATGTTATTCCCCTTAATAACAGCCCTAAACTTATTACAGAAAATAAAAGCGCAACTCCAAACATAATATTGCTGCCTGTAATAACAACACCACTAAATAGTATCTTAAATATTAAAAAGGTTGCCACTGATGAACCATAAACTAAGCTTCCACTTACTCCTAAAAATATGTAAATTATTCCGGATATACTTCCAGCTGGTTTTTTACTAATATATGTTGATATATCATTTTTAGGTCTTTTATTTAAATTCATGTACTTTTCACTATATCCATTAAATTTTGATTTAAATTGATTTAATGTATCCTCAGTTTTATCTGTAATATCCTTTTTAACATTAGCAAAATCTATTGCTTTAAGTGTATTGCTAACTGTAGACATAATTTGATCTTCTAAATCAGAAAAATCTTTTTTACTCATTATCTTGCCTCCAGGTTATTTTAATTGTAATTAACATAAATATATATATACTATTATGTTAATATTTTAAGTTTATTATATCTTATAATTTAGCTAATTGTAACCGCTAAGTTATAAGGAAAATAATACATATACTAAATATATTATTACTTATAAAAATAGCCTTAGGCAATTTTTATAAATGCCTAAGGCTTAAGTCCAACTTATTTGTGATGCATTTAAAGTATAACAAATAAATGAAATTCTTTTATTTTAATATATCTATTAAATTCTGTAGTTCTTCATATGGTATAGTTGATAACTCCATTAGATTATATAATATAGCTCCCATACCTTGAACTCTAATATCAGATGGAACAATATATGGCATTTCTAAAATGACATTGCCATTTCCACTAACTAGTCCAATATTATACAATTCAAGTGTATCTTGTAATACAGATATCAAAGTATAACCACTTACTCCAGTATTAACATAATTTTCTTTTTTTAAAATTTTAATTGGCAAGTGCTGATTTATAACAAATAAGTTTATTAATTTTATTTGTCTATATGTTAATTTTTTTGATATATTAACTAGTTGATTCGCTTGTTCCATACTTATAGTTTTATCAAATGCAATATTAGCTAATAAATTACCATAATACTTTAACTTTTTTTCTTCATGCTCTCTTTGGGCTGAAAACATCATCCCCTCTACAATTTCATCTGCTGTTGATCTGCTAGTATCATCATTCTCAAAGAATCCATCATCTCTTAATATCTTACCATTTTTTATATTCTTCTCTATTTTCTCTAATGCATATGTAGCAGTTGCTCCTATTTTATTGCTTTCTCTTTTTGATAATACTCTATTCTTTATTTCTGAACCAAGCTTTGAAAATACTTTTTCTACAGCCTTTCCTCCAGCTATTCCAATCATAGCTCCTGCTGGCCCGGCAACAACTCCACCAATTACTGCCCCAGTAGTTGCTCCTGTTATCTCCGAACCTGATTCTATCAAAAATTCAATCATCTCATCCTTCACTTAAAATACGCTCCTCACAATACTTAAATAATTTTAATACATTAAAACTAGTCATATAATAATTTTATTATACGTTTCCTTAATACTATAAGTTTGTAAGTCCTTTTTTCTCAATTTACATTTAATCATTTTATATTTGACAAATCCATCTTCATTAATTTAAAAATTTTCTATATTAAATCTTAAATATAATTTATAATTCATATTGTTTTCAATAGGACAAATTTATTCCCACTTATTATATAGTTTTATTAAAAATTATTTCTTTTTCTTCTTCTTTTTCTTTTTAGAATTTTTATTAATCGGATTTCTCTTTTGTTTAATAGCCTTTTTAATATCTTTTACATATGGATCCTCTTTTAATATATAGTCCATTATTCCAAAAACATAATCATCTTCAAACACAGGAAAAACCTTAAAATGCTCTTCTATACATTTATTATATGGTGATGTTGTTATTGGATTTTCCAAGTATAATTTAAACTCATTTATAGTCGGTGATGAATTTTTCCATAATTTCTTTGATCCTAATATCTTATTATCAATATTCTTAACTTTAACCTCTGGATCAACAAAAAATTTAAAAAGAGTAGATATATCTACTATTCTAATATCTTCTTCATAAACTAATGTCGTGAAATCAAAAATATTAGTACCAACTAATTTAATTATCTTATCATCATTAAAAGGTTTATTAGGTAATTCAATATTTGACAATTCTTTTATTTTTCCCCAATCAGATTTTATTATACGACTTCTTCTCTTAATTTGATCTATGCCTTCCATAATAGTTTTCTTGCACTCTAAATGTCTTTTATCACTATATGGTACTGTCAATGCTTTAAATTCCCATAATAATAAATTATCCTCAAATGTTCCAATAAAATCAAACTCAATATTTCTTCCATCTGATGCTAAAAATTCAATTTTATTTGTATTAACTTGTATTCCTTTTACACAAGATAAAATTGATTTAATTTTATTCTCAAAATCAATTCCAATTTGAGCAATATTTACTTTAAGATTACTAATTAGAATTTCAATTATTCTCTCTAAATTCATCTGTTGTATTAAAATAGGACAAAAAATTACATTTTCTGAGTTGACTAAAATTAATGGCCTAGAAAAAATATCACTTTCCCCTTTAATTTTACCACTAAAAACAAAACATTTAATTATTTTTGAAGAGTATTCTTTAGTAAAACCATAATGCTTACTCAGGCTTTCAATAAAATATTTAACAGGAATAATTGGAGATAAATATTTATACCAAGTATTATCCTCTTGATTAAAATGCTTATATATTGATTCTTTATAAGCTTCAGCTAAAACATGTAATAACTCAAATGCACTAAATATATCTTCCATCTTCAATCCATTTATATTTAATTTTAAATAATATTGATGCATGTTTAATTTATATGCATTTATTATCGGTTCATACATTTCTTTTGCACAAAGATAATCTTCTTTGCTAATATCAAATAGTGTTTCAATTTCATCTTTGTTTATTGCTTCAGAAACTTTAGATATTATGTTCTTACTTTTTAAAATATCATTAATATTTTTAGTATTAAATAAATTATTCATTAAGGAATATTGTCTTCTATTATTAGCAATAATATATTCCTTATATTCATTTCTGAATTTAGGCACAAATATATATACATCTTGAGAATCATTTTTTTGCATATGTACATTCCATTGCGAATACTTAAACTTTTCCCATGTTTTTACTAAAAGATTTCTTTGATTTGATAAGTTTATTATTAGTTCAAATGATGGAATTTTAATATGTGTTATATCTCCATGTTCTGGTATTATCTTATCTTTATAATCTTTACTTTTTTTAAAATATAAATATCGTATTAACATATCAAAAACTTCTAATAATCCTTCAAAATTATCTTCAAATGAAACTAGCATATTAGGATTACTATCAGGACTCCTATTAGCAATAGCATTCTCCATCCCTGTAAAGAATTCTTGTCCTATAATTTGATTTTTCTTTAAATCTTGCTCAATTCTACTTTGATCTTGAAGAAAAATACACATCATCCTTATTTGCTCTGATAAAGAATAATCCATAAATTCACAATTATTAAGTTTTTCAGTATTCCTCAAATTGTTATGATTAAAAAATTTAAAAGCTAATATAACTGTCTTAACTCGAACAAAATTTCTTTTGGATACTTTTCTAAAGTTGCTAAATTAAAAGCTTTTTTAACAATTAAAATATTAAACTCATGTATTTCCTGATTATAATTAAAACCTAACGGGTCTGGAAAACACTCACTTAACAATACAGCCTTTCTAAATCCAGTTTTATGTTTATCATAAATATCAAGCAATAATCTGCTACATTTTATTGGCTTTCTTTCTATATAAGAAACTTTAAACTGCTCAATTGAATCTTTTTCTTCATCATATTCAACATCCAATGATTTCAATTCATCATATTCATGCTGTGTAATCTCCCCATTTTTAAGCTTTTCCTCTAACATTCTTGACATTTTGTCTTCTAATATAGTACATTTTCTATATTTTTCATTCAAATTATGCATAATTATCAAAACTCCCTTATTATTCAAATATAAAACTTAAAATAACCACGACCCCTCCTTATTTTCCATTTTATTACAAATTTCATACTACTACAATTAAGCTTTCTAGCATTATTCTATTATCATTATATTCAATTTGACTCTTAATACTTAATTTAAAATAAAGTCTATTGTATCCTGTTAATTGGGATATATTTATTTTTAATATAAAAATAGCCTTAGCCAAGATATATTAATGGCTAAAGCTATCGTTATACGTTATTTATGATACGGTTCTCCGTAACGTACTCTACGGAGCACGGTTAAATAAAATCATTTATACATAGGGTCTCATTATATTTTCTAATTCGTTATACATAGCTCTACTATTAATAACTCTCCCCAAATCTAAATATGTTGTCCCTTGTCGTAATATAGTTTCTGAAATAACCCCTACAAATAATATCCTACTACCTATAGAAATCCCATCTTTTGTAGGATAACTACCTTGATTGTAAATAAAAACTGGACTACCACTTGAACCTGGAAATACTCCTGCATCTATAAGGAAAATTGGCTCACCTTTGAAATCATTCCAAATAGGTGTTGCTGTAATTCCCTGACGAATAAGTGAAGTTTTATTATAGTTATCATAAAGTCCACTAGGATATCCTATAAATGTTATTTGCTCTAAAGCTGATAATTCTTCTACTTGACTAGTTGTAGGAATCATTTCTTTGCTAATAGTCCTATAAAATACATTAATATTATTTTTACTTAAATTATTTAATGCCTCAGCTAATGGTATAGCTATTAAATCTAAGTTACCTAATTTATTCTTAAGAACATCTCCATCAAAATTTATCCTTATACTTTTTCCCTTTATAGGCATATTATTTTCTGATAGAGAGAACTCTATAAATCCATTAATAATACCTTCCATAACATGATGATTAGTTATCAATAAAGGTATAGATTTAGATGTATCGTCTTTATCAAAAATTGAAAATATAAATCCAGTTCCACTCACTTGAGATCCATCACTTTTTATTCCAAATATAGGTACAGTTGTATAGAGTAACTGAGTACTTAAATCATTTATATTCATAATAATTCCTCCCCTTATATATTATCTGGATCAACTATGTACTCTTTAACTTTATCTGCTAAATCATTAACATCGCTAATCGAACCTTTACGTATGAATAAATATGCTACAAATGTCCCTGTTGCTATCACTGAGCTTATTACATACATAATAATTCCTTTTAATGAATTTAATTCAACATTTGATGCAAGTGCACCCAAAAAACATCCTACACAAGTTGTAGATATAGCTAAAAGTATCTCGCTCCAAGGAAATTTACTCTTCTTTGCATCTTCACAATATTTCCTAACTTTTCTAATTTCACTTGCTCTTAAATTTACCATAAAATCATTAACATATTCTTCTGGTTGCTTGATTGAATACGTTAGAGTAGTTGTAGCACTACCTATATTAGTATCGTTAATGCTTACATCTGCCACTGTACAATTTGTAGTTGTATCTATTGGTTCAAAAGTGTTATCCAATAATATTCCTCCCTTTTTATTACTATATGCTTCTACTTATTATATCATATAGCAAGTGCAACAAAAAAAATGAACTTAGCTAAGTTCATTTTAAGTCGTTATCCCTTACTTGTGATACGGTTCATTATTATTTATTCTATATGCTCTATAAACTTGTTCTAATAATATTAACTTCATCATTTGATGAGGAAATGTCATCTTAGAAAAAGATAATTTATAATCCGCTCTTTTTAAAACATCATCTGCTAGTCCTAATGATCCACCTATGATAAAAGTAATATGGCTATTCCCTCTAACAGCTAACTTGCTCATAGTATCTGCTAATTCTTCAGATGATAAATTCTTTCCATCTATAGCTAAAGCTATAACATAACTATTACTCTTTACCTTTGATAGAATCTTTTGACCTTCTTTATTTTTTACAATTTCCATGTCCTTTTCGCTTAAACTTTCTGGACACTTTTCATCATCTAGCTCTATCATATCAAGCTTACAATACTTAGATAATCTCTTTTTAAATTCATCTATTCCTAGTTTTAAATACTTCTCTTTAAGCTTTCCAACGCTTATTATAGTTATATTCATAAATGTCTCCTGTTTCTATAGTCTATATATATCTGATGCATCTTCTCTTAAAAGAACATCTAACTTAAGATCTTGTCCAACTATCATGTTGTTTTGTAATAAAATTCCCTTAGTTGTTTCATACGCTAATTCTGGAAAATTATTTTCTTTACTTAAATGTGCAAGTAGTATAGATTCTGTTCCTTGATTAATTAGTTCCACGCAAAACTTGGCTGCTTCTTCATTTGATAAATGCCCTGTTTCTGACATAACCCTCTTTTTTAAAGCATATGGGTAAGAACCCATCATAAGCATGTTTGGATCATAATTAGATTCCAATACTACTAATTTAGATTTATATAAATGTTTCTTTAAATTTTCTGTTATACACCCTATATCTGTTGCAATAGATATTTTTTCTTGTTTATCATTATAAAAATTATATCCCACAGAATCTGCAGAGTCATGAGATGTTGAAAATGGTCTTATTATTAAATCATCTAATGAATAAGTTTTATCATTTTCAAAAACTTTCATATTTTTATCTTTTATATCCCCTATTTTATCCTTCATTGCACACCATGTTTTTACATTAGCAAATATAGGTATATCAAATTTCCTTGATAATATTCCAGCCCCTTTTATATGGTCTGAATGTTCATGTGTTATAAATATTCCCTTTAATTCATTTGCATCTATATCTAAATCTTTTAAATTAGTTGTTATTCTCTTTCCGCTAAGGCCTGCATCAACTAAAACCTTAGTGTTCTTACATCCAATATAATGACAATTTCCACTACTTCCACTTCCTATAGAACTGTATTCTAGCATGTGGCACCGTTGCATAAAATCTATAAATACATTATAAAACCTTATAAATTCCACTTTATTTCCTTCTTCACAGAACCCTATTTAAATATTTCAAATATCTACTTTAGTTTATATAGCTCTTCAAAGGCTTAAATTCGGGTACAACGAACCCTACATATTAGCACAATCTTTCTCTTTGACCTTATGCTAATTTTTCGTAATAAGAAAGATTTATAGAAGCATTTTTATCTCTATCTAATTTAAAACCACATTTATCACACTTATAAACTCTATCTTTTAATTTAAGGTTTTGTTTTATTTCCCCACAACAACTACATTTTTTTGATGATGGGAAAAACCTATCAGCTTGAATGAATTCTATTTTATTAAACTCACATTTATATTTCATTTGCCTTATAAATTCATAAAAGCATTGTTCTGCAATTGCTTTTGATAAATGTTTATTTTTCATCATTCCACTAACGTTTAAGTCTTCCATAACTACTTTATATGGATATAGTTTAATTATTTTATTAGTAGCTTGATGTATATGGTTTTTTCTTATATTAGATAATTTTCTATAAAGTAATTTAATTTGTTTTTCAAGTTTTATGATATTGTTAGTTTTAACAAATTTATTACCACATTTATTTTCTTCATACTTTCTACTTACTTGGCGTTGTAGCCTTTTTAATTTCTTTTTTAATTTCCTAACTTTAGAACTTTTATTTATATTTTTAATAGGACTATTAATATGACTTACTGTAGCTAAATCTTTTATTCCTAAATCTATTCCTACAGAAATATCATTTAACTCAACTTGGTTTTCATCGTGCTCAAATCCAAAACTTAAATACCAGTACTTACCATCAAAACTACATCTAGGATTAACGTATTTATTTAAATTTGGTATATTATAATTAGTTTTGTATTTAACTTTGCCTATTTTTTCAAGATTGACTTTTCCATCTTCAAATTTAAGAGCATCATATCTTACATAAAAAGATTGCCTACTTTTTCGTTTACTTTTAAATTTCGGATATCTCGCTCTTTTTTTATAAAAGTTACTAAAAGCATTGTTTAAATCTGAAAAAACTTGAGAGATTGTTTGAGAACTTACTTCGTACAACCACTTATATTCTTCTTGTTTTTTTATAGTGTTGTTAAATTCTTTCTTTATAATTTCTTTTGAAGGTTTTTCATTTAAACTTAAAAGTTCATTGTATCTATTCAACCCCCAATTATAAGTAAATCTAGAAACACCTATAGATTTAAACATTACTACTTCTTGTTCTAAAGTTGGAATTAACCTAATTTTTATGCTCTTTATCATTTTATCACCTCACTTTCTAGTACTAGTATATACTAGGCTTAAGGTAATATTTAAATGTAATATCAGGAAATTTTCATAAAGTTTTATAATGCATTTATACTTAGATTTTATACATATTCAATCGAGTTCGCTAAACTCAACCAGTTCTCTTATGAACTTCTTATGCTTTCACATAAGCGTAGACTATATCATCACCTTCTAATGTTAACTAGATTAGGCGTCCACCACTTCCACTATCAATAGCTTATAGTGTACTCCCTACCAGGATAGTCGTTGAAGGTTTCCCTATTCGGAACTTCCCTGCTGATTGCCTATTATTAAAGCACTTAGGATTTAACCTTATGCCATCTAACTAATTTTTTCTACTTTCGTAACTTTCACGCTTAGGCTTATTTCATCCTTACGTTGTAGTTTAGTTAGCTTTAAGGGTTTCCAGCAATTCAATGGATGTTGGGATAGAATTAAATTCTACCGCTCCATACTCTTTACGAATATGGGAGGCTGTCAACTATTTCTTCTCTATAAAATTTCATAAATTTTTATAGTTTTTTCGTAACAGTTAGTTACCTCTTTCTTTTACAATCATAAATTATATTATACCAAAAAAATAGAGCCTTAAAATATTTTTTAAGGCTCTACCTAAATTTTACTTACATTTCTTTATTATGTTATCTATATCTACTCCATTTTTTCTCCATAACTCCATAAATTGGGATCCATTTGCATTTTTAAACTTATATGTTTCATAGTATTCTTTTAATACTTTAAAAAATACTTTATCTCCTACTTCTTCTCTTATATTATGGAATACTACTGCGCCTTTAGTGTATACGTTTAAACTATAATCCATTGAATTTTTATATTTGCTTGAAGGTTTAAACATATCTTGACTAGAGTAAGATTTTGATTGTTTTTCCATAGTGCTCATTAATCTTGTAGCTGTTTCTTTGCCATATTTTTTTTCAAAATAAAGTACTGTAGAATATTCAGTTAAAGCTTCATCTAACCAAGGTTCATTAACTTCATCATTTCCAACTACACTATACCACCATTGATGTGCTGTTTCATGAGCTATTACATATTCTAATAAAAATTTATTTTTAGAATTATATAGGCTTTTATCTATCATAGATAAAGTCGGATATTCCATACCCCCTATGTAAAAATCACTTGCTATAACAGAATATGTATCATATGGATATTTACCAAACATATCGCTAAATATGTCTATAGAATCTTTTGCTATAGTTGTAGATAAATCAGAGAATTTTTTATCTAAATTATAAGTTAATATTTCTGTATCTTTTGTATAATCTTTTTTAACATTAAATTTATCACTTAAAACAAAAGCAAAATCTCTTACTTTATTTGCTTCTATATTGTACATGGATTTTTTATCACTTGATTTTGATTCTGTCACCTTTCCAGTAGTTCCAAATTTATATTTAGATGGAGCTAAAAGAGTAACTTTATAATTACTTACATCACTATAGAATGGATCACCTATACTTTCATAGCTTTTTGTGTTCCATCCTCTATCATCATACACACAAGCTATAGGGAACCAATTTGTAACGTTTATAGTATCATTTCCATATCCAAATCTACCAACTGAATTAGGGATCTTCACATTAAATTTCATATCTATAGATACAGATTCATTTTGCTTTAAAGGTTTGTCCAAGCGTACTTCTAATATGTCTTCTTTATTACCATCAATATTAAATTTAACTTTTTCTCCACCGATTAATATATTTTGAATATCTATGTAACCTTCATTAAATCCATTTGGATATGCTTGTTTCATTTGAGATTTTTCAAATGGAGCAAATTCTTCTTTTGAAAATGCATTTGGGTATATGTGAAAGTAAATACTCTTTAATTCATTTTTAGTATTATTAACGTATTGTACATTTTGATTGCACATCAAACGCTTACTTTCATCATCTAATATTACATCCATTTTGTAAGAGCTCATATTCTCTGTTTTTATATTTGAAACAGGCTTATCAGCTTCTTTATTAAAATAAAATAGCCCTCCTAGAAAAATAATACCTATGATCATAAAAGATATAATTTTTCTATTTTTCCTTCTAAAATCAATAATCAATTTTAAATCCCCCTTTGTAGTTAAATGAATATTTTTTTTAATTCTCTACATCATAATTTGTAATAGATTTTATGTTATAATCAATCTGAGGTGATAAAATGTTCTTTAAAGAAGTCAACGAAATAGATTTAGGACAAACTACTATTGATAACATATTTATAGATATATTTATGCCAATGGCTAATGGATTATACGTACAAGTTTATCTTTTAGGCTATAGATATGCATGTGATGAGACTTCTAACCCTAAGTTTAATAATAATTCTATTGCAAAAAATTTAAATGTACCATTATCTGATGTATTGGCAGCTTGGGATTTTTGGGAAGACAAGAATTTAATAAAAAAACATAAAAATGATGGGCTAGATGATTTTAGTTTTTCAATAGAGTTTTTAGATTTGAAAAAAATATATATTGATAATATACTAAACGCAAATAATTCAGTTAAATCTGATGTTAATACTATCGTTACTATAAATGATAATCCTGAAATTAGAAAAATGTTTAATTCTATAAATCAAATTATAGGTAGACATCTTCAATCTAATGAAAAGATTACAATTATGGATATGATAGATAAATATAATATGAGCACAGAAATGATAGTATGCGCTTATGAACACGTTAAAGAACAGACTGGAGTTGCTAAACCTGTTAGTTATGTAGAAGGTATAATTAGAAACTGGTATGATGCTAGTCTTTATACTGTTGAAGATGTTAAAAATAGCTTTGCTCAAAGAAGTAAGCGATTTATGATGTATAAAACAGTATTTAATGAACTCGGATTTTCTAGACAAGCTACAAAAGCTGAAAAGGAAATTATGGATGTATGGTTTGATAAATATAAATTTGATATAGAGCTTATTTTAGAAGCATGTTCTAAGTCTAAAAATATTTCTAATCCTTCTATAGCTTATATTAACGGAATTGTTAAGAGTTGGAATGATAAAAATATTAAAACGTTAGAAGACTTAAAAACGTCAGAAGAAGAATTTAAAAAACAGTCAGAAACTAAAAAAGTTAATTCAAAATCTTCTAATGCTGCTCCTAAACAAGTTAAAACTAGATTCCATAATATAAATCAGACTTTTACTAAATATAGTCCTGATGAATTAGAAAAAATACTTCAAGAAAGCCAAAAAGGCAAATTTAGATAAATAATTTTAGGTAGGTGATTAATATATGAAAGAATCAACATTGAGAGATATTCTTACTTCTTATGAGCGAAAAAGAGATCAATCTGAACGTGATTTACAAGAAAGAAAAAAGAAAGTTTACTCTAGAATACCTGAAATTAAACAAATAGATGAGGAAATAGGTAAGATAGGATTAAAACTTGCTAAATTAATTCTTTTAAATCCTAAAGATAAAGAGTCTATATTAAATGAAACTAAAGCTCAAATGAACGAATTAAAGAAAAAGAAAGAAAGACTCTTATCAGATAATCGTGTACCTAATGGGTATTTAGAAGTTAAGCATGATTGTTCTATGTGTAAAGATACAGGATTTTTAGGAAATGGACACAAGTGTAATTGCCTTAAGCAAAGAATAATAAATGAGGCTTATCATATGTCTAATTTATCTAGAGTTCTTCATCATCAAAACTTCTCTACTTTTGATGAATCTATATTCTCTACTCAAAGAGAAGATTCTTCTGGAGTATCTCCTCAAGAAAATATATTAGAGATATTATCTATATGTGAAGGTTTTGTTATGAACTTCGATAAAGATAATGATGAAAATATGCTTTTCTATGGAGACACAGGTTTAGGGAAAAGTTTTATGTGTAACTGTGTTGCAAAAGAACTTTTAGATAAGGGTTACTTAGTTATATATCAGACTGCTTTTAAAATGTTTGAAATCATAGAAGAATATAAGTTTAAAAATTCAGATGATCATATAACAAAAGATAATTATAATAATTTATTTGATTGTGATCTTTTAATAATTGATGATTTAGGAACAGAGCTTACTAACTCTTTTACTAATAGTGAATTATTTAATATTTTAAATACTCGTCTACTATCAGGAAAGAAAACTATAATTTCAACTAACTTATCACCTATGCAATTAGGAGATATATACGCACAAAGAATATTCTCTAGAATATTTGATAGATTTAGAATGGTTAAGTTTATAGGTAATGATTTAAGATGGGAACAAAAAATGACTAAGTAGAAAATCTCCGTATTTTCTAACTTAGTCATTTTTTTAATTACTAGACAATCTTCTTATCCATATATAATTTTCCATCTTTAATTTCAATACAAATATCTGCCATATTAGCAATTTCATTATTATGAGTTATCATAACTAATGTTTGTCCAAAATCTTTCACACAACTTCCTAATAAAGCCATAACTTCTTCTGTTGTTTTACTATCTAAATTTCCTGTTGGCTCATCTGCAAATATTATTTTAGGTTTATTAGCTAAAGCTCTTGCAATAGCTACCCTCTGTTGCTGTCCTCCACTTAACTCATTAGGAAATTTATTAATTTTATCTTTAAGACCTAACTTATCAATTATACTGTCTATGTATTTTTTATCTACTTTTTTATCGTCTATAGATATTGGAAGTATTATATTCTCATATACATTTATAACTGGGATTAAGTTAAAACTTTGAAATATAAATCCAAATTCTTCGCTTCTTAATTTAGATAATTTATTTTCATTTAAAGTTGAAATATCTTTACCTTTTAACATTACTTTGCCTGATGATACAGTGTCTAGTCCTGCAATACAATTTAAAAGTGTACTTTTACCGCTTCCACTCGGACCTATTATAGCTGTAAATTTGCCTTTTTCTATAGATAAAGTTATATCTTTTAATGCTTGTACTTTATTGTCACCTTTACCATATATCTTATTTAAATTTGTTATCTCTAATATATTTGTCACAAAATCCCCACCTTTATTCATTTGTACTTAACCCCTCTACTATACTCATTTTTTCTATCTTCTTTTTACATAGAAATACTGCTATTAAACACATAATTATAGATACTATTAAAAATTCTACACTTTCAAATATAGGTAATGTAAAGTTCATAGCTTTTTCACTGCCCGATAGTTCTTTACTTATTTCATTTGAAAGTTTTGTAAATTTATAAATACTCTGAGTAGCAATTATACTTGCCAATATAGATGCAAAAACTGCATACATTATATTTTCTTTTACAATCATATTTTTAAGTTTTTTAGGACTCATTCCTATAGCTCTTAATGTTGAAAGTTCATTCATTCTAGTCATTATGTTGGCTTTTATTATGCATAATACATTTATAGATGATATTAGTAATATTAAAGCTACAATTACTAGTGTTTCTTTTGTGTTTCTTTCACTTTGTTTTATATAGAAATTTTTATAATTGTACTTACTTTCAAATTTTGAAAATGGATTATTTTTTATAACTTTTTCTATTTCATTTTGAGATTTTTTATCAGTTCCTTTCTCAATTTGTATATTTAGTTTATTATAATTTTCTCGTCCACTTATATTTTTAAAATCATCTTCATTTAATACAATTTTTAACCCAGTTGATAATCCACCTTCTCTTAAAACATAGTCTCCGTTTAAAATCCCAGCAATCTCTATCTTTTCATTTTTATACTCTACTTTATTGTTTTTTGTAACAGGAATTTTTATATTTATTAAATCGCCTACTTTCATATCATTTAATAACTTTGTATTAGGTGATGCATTAGAGTAAAAATAATTCGTTACTAAAGCTTTTGGATACTTACCTTTACTTTTATCATTTATATTTTTCCCTTTTTCAATATATTGGTCTATGTTTTTTAAACTCTCATTGTTATTGCCTTCAATATCTACATATTCTTCTAAGTTTTTATTTTCATCAACTATCCCATTTACACTTTTATACTCTTTGGTTAAATCTTTAGAGTTAGTTATAAAGATTCCAGTTAACTCAATAACTGGCTTTACACTTTTTACCTCTTTTATACTTGATATTTTTTCTATTTCATTTTTACTAAATTTTGTAAAATTAGAATCTGCATTATTAGGATTGTGAGATAATTTTATATCACTATTTCCCATCATCATAAGAGGCATAGTAGTATTATCTAAGCTTTTATCTTCATTTTTTGACATTGCAATCGTATCTATAAAAAGTACTCCTCCCAAACTTATGGATATAATACAAAGTATTGTTCTTATTTTATTTCTCCAAAAATTTTTGTAAGCCATTTCTCCTGAAAATCCAAAAACATTTCTTATTAATTTATAATAAAATCTATTTTTCTGTTTTTTATTAAATTTATCACTGCTTCTAATAGCCTCTACAGGCGAAATTTTTCCACTTTTATATATTGGTACTAAACTTGATATAAGCACAGCTATAGTAGCCATTAACATAGGCTCATATATACTAGCTTTACTTATGTAAAGATTTACAAACCTCCCATAAATAATGTAAAATCCAGCATATGAAGCTAACGTTCCTATCAAGAATCCAAATATAAGACCTAATGCTAATACAATAATACTTTCTATCGCAATCATAAATCTTACTTTCTTTTTAGATAACCCAATTGCTCTTAATATACCTATTTGTTTTGTCATATCTATAAGAACTATACTAAATATATTACATATAACTAATGTTGCAGCTAACATTGGATATAACTTTCGCTTCATTGTATATGTTGTTCCCTTTGACATTGAATAATCATCTAACACTTGTGTTAGTGATGCATTTACCATGAAATTTGAATCATTTAATCCGTATTTATTTATAATTTCATAAGCTTTTCCAATATCAGGTCTAGATGAGTCTAAATATAAAGTTCCACCATGAGTTACTAAATTATTTGGTAAAATAGATTCATTGCTATTATCTTTAGTAAAAGCCTTTACTCCATAGTACTCATTTTCACTTGCATAACTACTTGAATCTTCATAGTAAGCATCTGGCTTTTTTACTACCCCAACAAGTTTGAACTTTTTATCTTTACTAAATATTTGATTTTCATTATTTTTATCAACATAATACTTTACAATTTTAAAATCAATTTCTTGATTTAGATCATCACTTAGGCCCATTTCTTTTAATGCTTTTTGTTCTATAACTATTTCATTTGAATTTTTAGGATTGCTTCCTTTCGATAATTGATATCCATATGAATCTATAAATTTATCGCTATATGAATTTAATTGAATTGATGTTCCATTTTTTCCTACAATTTTACCTAACCCCAAAATGTCATTAACTTCAGTTACTTCCTTATCTTTTTTTAACTTTTTAACTATATCATCGCTTAAGTTACTATATTCAACATGATAGTCACTATAATTTTTATATGCTTCTTTTATTTCTAGTTTACTTTGTGTTTCTGGTATTACATTTAATGAAAATACTAGTATTACAGCTAACGCTATACTTGTTATTAATGCGATAGTCCTTCCTTTTTGCTCTTTCATATAAGCAATTGCTAACTTAAAACTAATCTTCAAAATATACCCTCCCTTTTGTAATTCATATTTATGCCCCTAAAATCAAAAAAATAAGGTGTTATCTTTCACGTTTAAAAGATAACACCTTATTTTTTTTGATTCAATATTTATAGTACAACTGGTACCTTTGTAGCCCCAACTGTCATGTTTTCATCTATAGGTATATAAATTTGTAATAAAAATTTATTTTTAAAATCCTCTATTTCTAAATCTCCATTATACTTTTTAAGTGAAGATTTAACACTTTTTAGCCCTATTCCATGAATAAATTTATCTTTCTTGCTAGTTATAATTTTACTATTTTTTATTTCTAATTTATTTGTTTTAGAATTTTCACAGCGTATAACATAATATGATTTAACAAGTGTTCCCCTTATTTTTATATATTTTTTATCCATAGAAGTTTTATTGCACGCTTCTATTGCATTGTCTAATATATTTGAAAATATACTACATACATCTGTCATTTCTATAAAATTACACTTAGAAAAATTAACATCACAAGTTAAATCTATATTATTTTCATTACAAATATTTTGTTTTTCATTTAATATAATATCTAATATCATATTTCCAGTATTATGTATTTCTTTGAACTGATTTAATTCCTTACTCATTTCATCTATATATTTGTTTACATCTTCTTTATCAGAGCTTAAATTTTTTATACAAAACATATGATTATTTATATCATGATAAAGTTTTTTAACTTTATTTTGAGATTCTTGAAGATTTAAATAATACTTGTACTGAATATCTATTTTTTCTTTTAATAACCGCTCTTCACTTTTTTCTTTAATATCTTTAATGATTTTAAAAACTATCATTAAAAGTAAAAAGCTACTTAAAAATGATAATTTAGGAGTTGTATTTATATTAAATCCATTAACTTAACTATATAAATCAATTTTAATCCTATACAAAACACTAGGTAAGGTATTTATAAGAGCTACTGAAAAATTACTTATTATACAACATACTATAATTATAATATTTAACTTTTCTTTATCTATAGTTTTTAATTTTTTAATTTCATTTACATAACATATATTTATAAACATTGAAATTGTATTTTCTATAATAAATATTATAGTTAAATTATGTTCTGATGTAATTAAAGTATAT